>VYCX01000308.1 GCA_009843725.1 Boseongicola sp. SB0675_bin_26 | reverse complement strand
TGATTCCGACTCTAGCCGATTCGGGATTTTCAGTCAAGTATATAATCCCCTTCCAGTGCACCCCGATGCGCCACCGCGGCGCGCACGTGGGCACCTTCGTCCTCTGCGCCAAGGAGGGCGGGGCCGAGTTCACCGACGAGGACGAGGATGTGCTCGTCCTCTTCGCCGCGCAGGCCGCGACGGCGGTCGCCCATGCCCGCGCCTACCGGGACGAGCGCCGTGCACGTGCCGGCCTCGAGGCGCTCGTCGACACCTCTCCCGTTGGGGTGGCGGTATTCGACGCTGCGGGAGGCGGCGTGGTGTCACTTAACCGGGAAGCGAAGCGCATCGTGGAGCGGCTGCGTAGCCCGGGGGAATCAGCCGAACAACTGCTCGAAGTCATGACCTGCCGGTTCTCCGACGGGCGCGAGATCAGGCTCGGCGAGTTCCCGATCGCGCGGCTGCTCCGCAGCGGCGAGACAATGCGCGCCGAGGAAATCGTGCTCACGGTGCCCGACGGGCGCACCGTGAGGACGCTCGTCAACGCGACGCCGATCCGCGGCGAGAACGGCGGAGTCGTCTCGGTGGTCGTAACCATGCAAGACCTCGCCGCGCTCGACGAGATCGAGCGCATGCGGGCGGATTTCCTTAACCTGGTGAGCCACGAACTGCGTGCGCCGCTGACCTCGATCAAGGGTTCGGCGGCGACGGTGCTCGGCGCAGAGGAGGATCTCGATCCGGCGGAGCTACGCGAGTTTTTCCGCATCATAGACGAGCAGGCCGACCATATGCGCGGGCTCATCGGCGACTTGCTCGATGCAGGACGCATCGATTCAGGAGCGCTCTCGGTGTCCCCGGAGCCTTGCGAGGTCGCGGCGCTCGTCGACCGGGCGCGGAACACCTTCCTCACCGGAGGCGGGCGGCACAGCGTGCTCATCGACCTGCCGGACAGCCTGCCGCGGGTGATGGCCGACCCGCGGCGCACCGTGCAGGTGCTGAACAACCTGCTCTCGAACGCCGCGCGCGCCTCGGTCGAGTCGTCGCCCGTCCGCGTCTCGGCAGTGCGCGAAGGCGTGCACGTCGCCGTTTCGGTCAGCGACGAGGGCCGGGGCGTCGCGCCGGAGCGCCTCGCGCAGATTTTCAGCAAGCACGGGCAGCCCGGCAGCGAAGGCGGGCTTCGCGCCTCGGGCCTCGGGCTCGCGATCTGCAAGGGGCTCGTCGAGGCGCAAGGGGGCCGCATCTCCGCTGCAAGCGCGGGCATCGGCCAGGGCAGCCGTTTCACCTTTACCCTTCCCATTGCCGGAGAGAGTTCCAGGGACGTCGCGGCGGCCACGTCGAGCCGCTCCCGCGCGGCCGGAGGCAAGGCCGGAAAGGCACGCATCCTCGTCGTGGACGACGATCCGCAGACGCTGCGCTACGTGCGCAACGCCCTCGCCGAGGCCGGCCACGAGACAATCGTCACCGGCGACCACCTCCGGCTCCCAGGCATCATCGCGGCGGAGAGCCCCGATCTCGTCGTTCTCGACCTCATGCTGCCCGGGACCGACGGCATCGAGCTGATGCAGGGCGTCGCCGGACTCGCCGACCTGCCCGTCATCTTCATTTCCGGCTACGGCCGCGACGAGACGATCGCGCGCGCGCTCCAGGCCGGCGCCGCAGACTACATCGTCAAGCCGTTCTCGCCGACGGAGCTCGCCGCACGGGTTGTGGCCGCGCTGCGCGGGCGCGACCCGCATGAACCCTTCGTCCTGGGCGCGCTCGCCATTCACCATGACGAACGCCGCGTGACAGTCGGCGGCGAGGATGTGTCGCTGACGGCGACGGAGTACGAGCTGCTGCGCGTGCTCTCGGTCAACGCCGGCCGGGTGGTGACTTACAGGGCGCTTCAGCATCAGATCTGGTCCAGGCGCGGCAGCGACGAGCAGGAGCTTGCGCGCGCGTTCATCAGGAAACTGCGCGGCAAGCTTGGCGACGACGCCAGAAACCCGACCTACATCTTCAATGTCCGCGGCACAGGATACCGGATGCCCCGCCCCGACGGCTCCCCACAGAGCTCATGACAGCGCCGGACGTTCAGCCAGGAACGCGCCGATGAGCCAGGCATGTGTTGCGGCACGCCTCGACGGAGCAACGATCCCGAATCATTGGACCACGAGGCCCTTCTCGCCGCGGCGCTGGGCCAGCCGCAAGGAATTTCCTGCACGCCGCGCATCGATGGGAAGCACCAATGTCTGCGGGGTCACATAACTGCATAGAACGCTTAAGGTTCATCAGATTGCGCTTCAAGCGTTTGAAGTGTTCCCCGGGCGTATTTTTTGTAGTTCTTCCTTTGCGTGCTTCCGTCTCTGCGTTTTCGAGCAACGCCCAAGTTTGCATTCATCCCTCCTGCCATGACATCTTGTGTAGGTCGCTAGCAGTTTCCCCCGCCAAAACAGTCTGATATCGTGATCGCCATGACCGTTGAGACTGATTCTAGTTTGAATGCCTCACAAGAAATGGATGATGCGAAGCGAGGAGAAAATCTCTTGCCATGGAATGTCAACTTCGGAAACTTCCCCACTATCTTGGCAATAGCAGGGGCCGCAAGTATAGCTTTTTCATATGTATACGACTTTGGATTCTTTTTTCGGCTTGGAGTTTCATTTTCGGTGGCTCCAACCACGATAGTCGATCATTTGCAAAGCTGGCTGGTCTGGCTTCCTTTTGTCTTTACCCTGTGCGTTCTCATTCTCTTACTGCATTTGGCAATTGGCGCGACGATTCCTGATTCACCACATGCCGCAGAATCAGAGAACTGTTCGAATTCGTCTTTCAAGACTCCATTCCTGAGAGTGTTGTTGTATACGTTAGTTGGAATCGCTGGCATTGTAGCTGGTGTTTTCTCAGAATTTACGCATGCACTCGTCATTGGGGTAATCGCGGCGTATGCTTGGGTGGTTTTGATCTCCTTCTTGTACGTTCGTCACGGTACATCTCGGTACCGTTTGACTCGACTTGTCTTGGTGCTCGCGGTATTGCCGCCAATCGTGTGCCTCGCGGCCGGATTGGGATACCAGAACGCGCACCTGAAAATGCAAGAAAATGAATCCACTCATCGTGTTCACAAGGTTGTCGCTGGCAACGAAAGTGACGTGGCTTTTGAGGATGTGCGCATCGTACGAGTGTTTGAGAAGTGGATGCTGTTCCTAGATGACGAGGACAATGTCGTCTGGCTGAACCTGAACCAGGTTGCGAGACTCGCCGCGCTCGTCTGAGCGGCCCTCTCACTTCCCCAGCACATCCTTGAGGAGCGCCTTGTTGCGGTCCACCCTCTTGCCCTGATCGAGGAACCGAACCAGCTCGGCGGCCACGAGGTTCCGGAGTTCCTTCAGCTTCTCGCGCCGCGCAAGCACCCAGGCTCCAAGCAGAATCAGCCGGTGCGTCCGCTCACGCCGGGCCTTTTCTGAATTCGCAGGTGGGGCTGCCAGGCCCCTGTGCCCGGGATCCGCGAAGAACCCTTCCAAGGCTTCCACGTTACGCGCACCGACGTTCTTTGAGCGATGCGAGGCCAGCCACTTCCTGATGTCCGGCGACAGCCTGGCATGCACGCCCGGCTTGTGCCGGCACTGCGCGACCAGGAAACCCCCGAGCAGCGCCTTGCGGCGGGCGTCCCTGGCCCGGTGTCCGGCATAGTGCGCCTCGCGCCTCGCTTCGAGCCGATCAAGCGTCGACCGGCGACGTGGTTCGGACAGGAATGCCTCCTTGAACATCGCCAGGATCTCGTCGTTCCGGAACCGGAATTGGAAATACCCGGCCTTGCGGGCCAGCCTGATCAGGCGGCGCTCCTCGCGCGTGCGCACGCGCTCGATCTCGTCGTCCAACTCATCCAGGACCTTCAAATCCGCGTAGACGTCGTCGGGACCGAGCGTCCCGCGGTTCTTCCCCTTGGCGCTACTCGCCATGGTCCGTCGCCCCGAACTGCAGGACCGGGACCCACCATTCCCGTATCTCGTCCGCGCGAACCGGCCCGAGGACGCGGCTGTCAAGCGCGCGCGGCCCGTCACCCTCGACGATCACGTTGCCTTCCCGCATTTCACTGACCCGCTTGAAGATGCGGACGCCGTCCGGATCGTCGGGCGAGCACAGGTGCCGATACCATGTGCCCGAGCGGTGTCGCTCGCCGAGGCAGAACGTGACGTACGTCGCCTTCTCCGGATCTGCCCTGAGATACAGGCCGCGCGGTACGGACGTGCTGGCGTTTCCTAGAAGCAATCCCCGCGAGGCGGCCAGGCCAATCGCCGCGAGCAGCGCCGCAAAAAGTGCCGCCCCGAGCAAAACCAGGCGCGGAATCCACGTAGACGCGCTCACGGGTTTTCACCGTGCCGGTTTTCGGCGATCCAGGGCGGAGGTCCCGCCGGCTTCCCAGCGAAAGTTGCGGCAAACCGGATCAGCGCCCGTGTGAAAAGGCTCTCCGCGCGTCGCCGACGTCGCTCCGCCAGCAGGACGTGGCGGGCGTCGGGCAGGGTAAAAGCCCAAGCGACACGGTCCATGATGCGCGTCAGGGCCCCGCCGTCGTGCTTCTCGCTCACGTGGGGCAGGATCTCCCACGTCCATGGCCTGACATTGATCGGGACGCTGTCTTTCGGCTTGTCTCCCGGTTCTTGCGGCAGATTGCCGGCTTTTTTCTGCGTGTCCCCGGAAAACGGCCCTCTCAGCCGCGCGACGAGATGCTTCAAGGCCTTTTTCCGTGTCCAGGTGACCGGCCACACGAGGGAGTCCACACGCACGCCTGAAAGGCTCCAAGGGAATTTCGATCCGGAATCGCTGTCTTCGGAAGCGGAATCGGGCGGATTCCGGGGCGTTTCGGGATCGCCGGTCACCTTTCTCGCCTCCATCTCGGGATCGGCGGGCGCGGCCTTCGCCCCACCAGCTGCTTCAGAAAGGCCGTGGCCTTCCATGTCACGGCGCTGGCCCGCAGGATCTTACGTCGCCGTTTCATGCCGGTCCTCTCGACCCGTGATCATCCGGTTCCCGCTCGTCGGGGCCACCGTCCACGTTCCCGACACCGCCCGGCAAAAGCCCTTGCATGCTCTGGCCCGCCATCCATGCCTCGACTGCCGCCAGGCTCTTCCCCAGTTCCTCCGCGATGTCCGCGAGTGACATGCCGGCGTCGGACAGCGACATGAACGTTGCGCGCTCCACGCTCGTCCACGTTCCCGCGCCCTCGACTTCCCCGGGAACGGCTTCCGTCTGGTCGTCCGATCCCGACAGGTCCGGAGCGGGAGCCGGTCCCGCCACTGGCCAGAGCGGCTCAAGGCCCTCCTCAATGTCGACCGCGCCCGGATCGATTTCCCCGGCCGGCGCCGAAGTTTCCGCTCTCGGCCGGTCCGAGGCCTCCTGCGTCTCGCCTGAGCCGCCGTCGGACTTCGTCGCTGAAGCAGGGTTCTCGGGATCGTCCGTCCTTGCGGAAACCTCCTCGGCCTCCGACGGCGGCCTGTCGACGTCCCTGGGGTCCGGTTCCCTGTCCTCGTCGACCGGAACGCACCCCTCGTCCTCGTCGCCGGGGAGGGGATCCGCCTCCGCAACCGGTCGTGCAGCTTCCGGTGACACGGGATCCCCGGCATTCCCTGCGGAGGGAATGCCGGCACCGGGTTTCCGCGCATCGTTCGCGCCCGATCCGTCAAGACCGCCGGGAGGCTCCAGATCGTCCTCGATCCGGACGGCGCCGGGATCGATGTCTCCGGTTTCCGCCGGCGCACCGGATGCCGCGCGTTCCGGCGTTGCGTCCCGATGAAATGTCGTCCGGCTCCCGGGCTGCGGATGGCCCGAAACCTGCCCCCCGCCGTGCTTGGACCGCCCGCCCGTTCCCTCGGCGGGTCCGTACCGGGGACCCCGCGCCCTCGCGCTCCGACAGGGGCCGCACGTCGTCACGTTGCCCCAACAGCCTGGTGCCGTCGTCCGGGTCCGGATCATCGTCCATGTTGCGGCGCTGCATCGCCACGAGATCCGCCCTGGAAACCGACGCCCAACGGGCCGTCTCCTCGTCCACCTGCGACAGTTCCCTGAGGCGCTTCGTCAGCTTCTCCTGCTCCTCCGTGACAGCGAGCTCGTCCTTGATCTCGTCGGTGTTCCGGACCCGGTCCTTCATGTCCTCGCGCGTGAACCAGATCGCCTTGCTGGCCAGAATCGGCTTCCTGCCGGTCGCCGTGATGATGGAGGCGTGCGGCGGGAGCTGGCTAATCGCCGTCGGCGTGATCAGCGCCACGTCGCGCAGCTGCTCCTGTTCCGACGTGCTGACCGACCCCGACATCGGCGACATGACCGGGCTCGACGCGGACGTGCTCTCCGTCTTCACCCGGAGCATCCGCGTGCCCATCATCGCCGACAGGTCCTGGGCGCTCGTCCGGCTCGACACCGGCCCCATGATGGTCGCCGAGCAGCCGTCACGCCACGAGCTCATTCCGGCCCGGCCCCACAACCGCTCGATCTCCCCGACCGTCTGGTAGAACATTAGACGGTCTTTCAGCCCCTTTCGTGAAAGAAGTCGTAGATGGTCTCGGCCGTTCTCGCCGAAATGCCTTCGACGGCCTTGAGGTCCGCCAGTCCGGCGCGGCTCACCGCCTTGGCCGAGCCGAAATGCGCCAGAAGCGCGCGTTTCCGGACGGCGCCCACGCCCGGCACGTCGTCCAGAGGCGTCGTCCCGATGGCCCTTGAGCGCCTCTGCCGGTGGGCGCCGATGGCAAAACGGTGCGCCTCGTCACGCATGCGTTGCACGAAGTAGAGCACGGGATCACCGCGTTTCAATGCGAAATGCCGCGCGCCCTTGCGATGAAACTCCTCCTTGCCCGCATTGCGGTCGACGCCCTTTGCAACACCCACCACGGGCATGTCGTCAACGCCAAGCTCCGTGAGGACATCGTGAACCGCGGTCACCTGCCCGCCGCCTCCGTCAATCAGGAGCAGATCCGGCCAGGCGTCCGTCTGCCGGTCGGAATCCTCCTTGAGAAGCCGCTTGAAGCGACGGGTCAGCACTTCGCGCATCATCGCGAAGTCATCGCCCGGCGCCAATTCAGCATCCTTGATGTTGAACTTGCGAAACTGGCTCCGAAGGAACCCCTCCTTGCCCGCGACGATCATGCTGCCAACGGGATGCGCACCCTGAATGTGGCTGTTGTCATAGACCTCGATGCGCTGCAGGTCGACATCGAGGTCAAAGGCATTCGCGAGGTCTTTCAGAAGCTTCTCTTGCGTGGCGGATTCGGACATCCTGCGGGCCAGGCACTCGCGGGCGTTCCGCAGCGCGCCAGCCACAAGCTCCTTCTTCTCGCCGCGTTGCGGAACGGAAATCACGACCTTGCGACCCGACCTTTCCGACAACGCGGCCGCCATGAGATCCGCATCCTCGATGCCGTCGGAGAGCAGGATCAGGCGGGGCGGCTCCCTCTTGTCATAGAACTGGCCGACAAAGGCCTGCATGATCTCCGCCGCCTCGGCTCCGGATCCGGTGCGCGGATAGAAATCGCTGTTGCCCCAGTTCTGGTTGGCGCGAATGAAGAAGACCTGAACGCATGCCTGTCCGCCCTCGACGTGAAGCGCGATGACATCCGCCTCGACCACTCCCGCCGGGTTCACGGCCTGGCTGCCCTGCACGAACGTGAGAGCCTTCAGCCGGTCACGGAGCGCGGCGGCCGTTTCGAATTCAAGCGCTTCCGAAGCCGCCTGCATCTCTTCGGCGAGTCGTTCCTGGACCATGGTCGTGCGGCCCTGCAGGAAGCGCTCGGCATCCCGAACGAGGGCGGCGTATTCCCCTGCGGTGACCTTGCCCACGCAGGGCCCGCTACAGCGCTTGATCTGGTAGAGCAGGCAAGGTCGCGTGCGACTGTCGAAGGTGGCATCCGAGCAGTTCCGCAACAGGAAGACCTTCTGCAGCTGGTTGATCGTCCGGTTCACGGCTCCGGCGCTGGCGAAAGGCCCGTAGTAGTCGCCCTTCTCTTTCCGTGCACCCCTGTGCTTCTTGATCTGCGGAAAGGCATGGTCCTTGGTCACGAGAATGTTCGGAA
>VYCX01000302.1:4620-8041 GCA_009843725.1 Boseongicola sp. SB0675_bin_26 | reverse complement strand
GCGGGCATCGGCTTCGGTTTGGGCACTTCGGGTCACATCCAAGCTCCTGGCTTTCTTCAATCCTGAATGTCGGCCGATGGTCCTTGAGCGCTGCGCCTTTGCCCTTTGGGCAAGCGGGCAGAGCCCCGCACGATCAGTTCTCCGGAAATCTCGATCTTTTCGGGCGGTCTTTCGTTGTCCTGGATTTCGTTCATCAGCAGCCTCGCGGTCGCTTCGATCATCCGCTGGAGCGGCTGCCTGACTGTTGTCAGATCGAAGGTCTTCCAATTCGCCATCGGCGCGTCGTCGTACCCGATAACCGAGACGTCATCGGGTACGCGCAGGCCAAGTTCCTCCCGCAACACCTCAAGCACGCCGAAGGCCATGTGATCATTGGCAACGAACAGCGCATCGGGCGGCGTGGCACCCGCGAACAAGAGGCGGGTTTCGCTCATCGCGACGTTTCGCCGGAAATGGCAGTCGGTGCAGGCGACCGGCTCCAGACTTGCCTCCTCCATCGCTGCAAGAAACCCGCGCTTGCGATCCACGCCATTCAGGGCTTCGCGCCAACCTGCCAGATGTGCAATCCGCCGGTGACCCGCCTTGATCAGGAACTCCGTCGCCCGCCTGCCACCCTCGAAATTCGAGGCGGTTACCATCGATGTTGCCGGATCGCATTGGCCGCGATTGAACAGAACGCAGGGAATTCCCGACTTTCGGACGCGCGACACCAACTCGTTCGCCATGCTTATGCTGGCCAGAATGATGCCATCGACCTGATCGGCGAGCAGGTCATCAACAATGGCGTCAACCTCTTCCGTGCGATTGCCCGCAAAGTAGACCGTGACCGAATAGCCTTGACCATTCAGCGCTTTGGAAAGCCGCTGCAAGGCCTCGCCGAAGAACCCGTTCTTGAGGTAGGCAAGGACAATTCCGATGCGGAACGAGTTGCCGGAATGCAGCGACCGCGCAACAAGATTGGGAATGTACCCCAACTCCCTGGCGACAGCCCGCACACGCGCGGCCTTCTCTGGATCGACTGCGGTCGAGCTGTTGAAGACACGGCTGACCGTCGGCTGGCTGACACCGGCCGCCTTCGCCACATCTCTTGACGTAACTCTTGCCGATCCCATGCAGCTAGATCCTGATGCGGTCCTCGGTTTCCGGATCGAACAGGTACAAATGGTCGGCGTTCAGGCTGATCCCGACCACGTCGTCCTGTTCCTTGCGCAAATGCCGGTCGCCACGGGCGATCACTCTTTGCCGACCCCATTGGACGGTCAGCAGGGTGCTCTCACCCGTGTTCTCGAAGGCGTATATCTTGACATCTATGTCGCCCTGTCCTGCCTCGTGAACATTCATGTCATCGGCGCGCACCCCCAAAATGGCTTTGTCGCGGTCCGCGGTATTCAGTTTGACCAGCCGTGTCCCGCCGGTGGTGACGAACTCGCCCGCTTCGACCGAACCGTTGATCAAGTTCATAGCGGGCGACCCAATGAACCCGGCGACAAAGAGGTTCGCCGGATCGTTGTAGATCTCGTCCGGTGTACCAAGCTGCTGGATCACCCCGTGCTTCATCACGGCCACGCGGTCGGCCAACGTCATCGCCTCGATCTGGTCGTGGGTCACGTAGACCGTGGTGACCTGAAGCTCCCGCGACAAGTGCTTTAGCTCGGCCCGCATGGTCACGCGCAGCTTGGCGTCGAGATTTGACAGCGGCTCATCCATCAGGAAGACCTTGGGCGTTCTCACGATGGCCCGGGCAAGCGCGACACGCTGGCGCTGCCCGCCGGAAAGCGCCTTGGGCTTCCGGTCGAGAAACTGGGTCAATTCCACCTGTTCTGCGGCTTTCTCGACCCGCGGATTGATCTCGGACTTGGCGACTCCGCGCGCCCTGAGCGGGTATGCGATGTTCTCGAAGATCGTCATGTGCGGATAAAGACCGTAGTTCTGGAACACCATCGCAACGTCCCGGTCCTTGGGCAGATCGTCGTTGACCATCCGGTCGCCGATCCAGACCTCGCCCTCTGTTGGATCTTCCAGCCCCGCGATCATCCGCATGGTCGTCGTCTTGCCACATCCCGAGGGGCCAAGAAGCACGAGGAACTCGCGGTCCTTGATATGCAGCGACTGACTGTCGACGCCGACGAATTCACCCCAGCGCTTGGTCAGGTTTTTGAGTTTGATCTCAGCCATTCTAACGCACTGCCCCCATGGTCATGCCTTGCACGAAGTACCTCCGGATCATCAGGGCGAGCACGAACATCGGCGCCATGATGATGATGCCCGCCGCGGAAAGCAGGTTCCAAAGGTCGCCCTCTTCCCCCTTGAACAGGGCCAGCCCGATTGGCAGCGTCACCGCCTCCTTGTTGGTCAGGATCAGGGCGAATAGGAACTCGTTCCAGGCAATGATGAAGCAGAAAATGGCGCTGGTCAGCAGACCCGGGGCAGCCATCGGCAAGACGATGTTGCGGATCACCTGCAAGCGGGATGACCCATCGACCATCGCAGCCTCCTCAGTGTCTATCGGAATGCCGTCGATGAAGCCCTTGATCATCCAGATCGCGAACGGCATGACGATGGCAAGGTTCACGAGTATTAGCCCGGTTCGCGTATCCAGCAACCCGATGTCCCGGAACATCACGAAGAACGGCAGGATGATGACCACCGCAGGCACGAACTGCGTGGCCAGGATGATCACCAGCATCATCGTCTCGCCCCGCATGCTGAACCGGCTGAAGGAATAGGCCGCGAGCGTGGCAATGGGGATTGCGATGATCACGGTCACCAAGGCTACGAATGTGGAATTGAACAGCTTCTCGCCCAACCGATACGGATCATCGAAAACGATGTCGAAGTTTTCCAGGGTCGGCGTGAAGAACAGCTTCAACTGATAGACATCCACATGCGTCTTGAAGGCGGCAAGGAATATCCAGACAATCGGCACCAGCATGATGAAAATGGCGACCAGGATCAGAACCGTGTGTACGGCACTCCAGAATTGCCTTCTTTGCTTTCCGGTCATCGCTCAGTCCTTCCGAAACACGAACTTGGCGTAGGCGTAGGTGAGGAAGATCATCGGGATCACCATCAGCCAGGCAACGGCGGCCGAATAGCCGATCTGTCCGTATTTCATGCCGTTGAAGTAGATGTAGTGGCTCAGCGTCTGGGTGGCGGTGCCCGGACCGCCGTTCGTCAGCATGAACACCTGATCGAAGGTCTTCAGGCTGAAGATCGACTTCAGGATGATGACGACAGCCAGAACCGGACCCAATTGCGGCAGGGTCACGTCCCGGAGAACGCGCCAACCCGAGGCTCCATCGACCTGGGCGGCCTCGATCGTGTCGCGCGGCACGCTCGCGAGACCCCCGATCAGGACCAACGTCAGAAAGGGTATCCAGCCCCAGACATCGGCCATCACCACGACGGCAAAGGCAAGGTT
>VYCX01000302.1:0-4520 GCA_009843725.1 Boseongicola sp. SB0675_bin_26 | reverse complement strand
CGAATTCCAAAAGGCGGGTTCTTCAAGGAACGCCCAAGTGTAGTTCTCCCAACCGAGATATTGCTCCAGTGACCCCGGACGGTTCAATCGGCCGACCGTGAACGACAGGCGCGCAGCTTCGATCAGCGGCCAGATCGCGGTTGCGAACACCACAACGACCGCAGGCAGGACAAGAAGGTACTTCAGTGTGTTGTCACGCATGAACACCACTCTGCATTCCCGTCCATTTGGGGAACGGTTGCGCGCAGTGTGGAGCGCGAGTGCTCGCGCTCCACGGTTTTTCAGAGGCCTGTGGCAGGATCAGAGACGACCCGCGCGGCGCAGCACCTTGTCCGTACGCTCGGCCGCGTCTTTCATCAGCGCCTCGACATCACCGCCCGCAGCGGCTTCGGCAATGGCTGCCGACAGGATGTCGCCGATCTCGGGCCATTCAGCGATTTGCGGCATGATGTCGGATTCCTTGAGGCTGTCCCAAGCAGCCGCCTGGATGCCGTCGTTGGCTGAATTTACATCCGGATCCTGCAAGGACGAGATATGCGTCACCACGTTGTTGACGATGCTCTTGCCGCCAACCTCACGCTCGATCGCGTTGGCCTTGTCCATCTCGGGGTTCGACAGCCACTTCAGGAATTCCCAGGCCGCGTCCTGGTTCTTGGAATACTCCGAGATTGAGAACGGCATGGAGATCGCGTACGTCTTGGTCGTGCCTTGATAGGACGGCATGCCGGCGAATCCGACCTGATCCTTGGTCAGTGTCGAGCTGTCGGGGTTGTAGAAACCCGAATAGGCCCACCACCAGACGGGTATCATCGCGGACTTGCCCTGCATGAAGGACTGACGCGCATCCTGTTCGACAAAGGCAAGGCTGTTCGGATTCGTGACTTTGTGCACGGTATGCAGCGCGATGTAGTCCTTGGTCGCCTGGATGCCCTCGGGCGACGCCCAGGCAGCGCTGCCGTCTTCGTTGAAGATGTCGGCACCTGCGGCCCACAGGAAGTTGATCCAAATGAACAGGTTCTGACGGTTGCCGTCGTTGTTGTAGTAAAGCGCAAGCGGCGCGATGTCTGGATTGCTCTCTTTCAGCTCCTTGCCGACGCGGATGACATCGTCCCAGGTCTTGGGCGGCTCGGGGATAAGGTCCTTGCGATAGAACATCAGCTGTGGATGTGCCCGCAGCGGGAAGCCAAGGGTTTCGCCCTCGAATTGTGCCGAACGGGCAAAGGCAGCAGGGTAACGATCCATGCTGATGCCGTCACGTGCCATCAAGTCGTCGATGCGCTTCAGCCAATGCGCGTTCGGCGGACCCCAGCTATCAAGGTAGTTCACCACGTCGAAGGTGCCGCTCGCGGCCACACCCTCGGCGTTGATCTTTTCCTGAAGCGAACCGAAGGGAATGAATGTCCATTCAAGCTCGATTCCGGTCAGTTCAGTGAACTCTTCGTCGCGCAGCATCAAGCCATCGAACTGAGGCGTGACCACGCTCAGGATGTTCAGCTTCGTGCCCTCGAAGGGCTTGCCGGGCAGCAGGTTATGCCTTTCCAGATGTCCGTCAGCCGAGGCCGCGACCGGCGACAACGCCATCGCCGCACCGACGGCGACCGAGGCCAGGAATGTTCGTTTACGCATGTGTGTTCCTCCCATTGCGATGATCAATCCAATTGCGCATACCGCACCATGAATTCGTATTCAACAGCTATCCACGATTCCAAGGGGAGATTTTCCCTCCTTCATTATCAACTTCTTGCGGAATGCTCGCGAGTCTTCTTTCCTGGACTTTCCGCGCCGGATCGGCATTGCTGCGGCCAGACACGCGTCGATTCCGGCTCGGTGCGAATTGGCGCCTTATGCGTTTCGGGGCGCAGTTTCACGCTCCCGGGCTGCGTGTCCGAGCTTCTCGGTGTTCCGGCAGACGATGATCGCCGCGAGCAGGTTGAACCCCGCGATCCGGAAGTGCCGGGCTCCGGACGCCCGGTCCCGGATCCCTCCGCGGCATCCGATCCGCAGCGGGTCTTTCAGCGCATGGTGCGCCTCACCCTTGTTCAGGCCGAGACCGGCGCGCAGCTGGATGTCGACGTCGTGCAGCCCATGGACAACGGAAGGCGCGCGTCGCCGCCTTGTCCCTTGCCGGCATTGGCGACGTTGGCAGCAACTGCGTGCAAGGACTTCGCCCGACCCTGGTCGTGACCGTTGCTGACATGGAATGCGCCTTGCGAACGGTCGGCATGCGCATGCTTCCCTTCCCCAGGGATCCCGGCCAAGGGCAGCCCTTGCTACAAGAGCTGAAGGAGCGGATTCTCGATGCGCGCAGCAATGTCCTCGAGAAGGGCCGCGGCGCAGGGGAGCGCAAGCCGAGATTCCACGAAGGCGAGCGACAGGTCATATCCCGCCGCCCCTCGTGCCACGCACAGGGTCGGGCCACCGCCTGCCGGCACGTAGCCGTTGATCCGACTGCCGCAAAGGTCGACCAGCGTGAGGACCGGGCATTCCTGTTCACCGGCACCGCCCCTGTCCGGGTTGGCGACGATCTCGAGACTTCCGTCGAGACCCCTTATCGCTACCGACGCCGAAGAGGCGTCAAGCGTGGCGCGCCAGGCGCCTGCCGCGAACGAGGCGAGAAGCCTTGTCCTGTCGGCTGTCCTTGAACGGTCCAGAATCTCGTCGAAAGCCGTCGGGTCGACGACCGCCGACAGCGTGGAGTGCCCGCCGACCGCAATGGCTGCGTCCAGATCCGCCACGTGGATAGGTTCGGCGATGCCCTGCGCGCGGAGCAGGTGCAGGTCGATGCCTCGTTCGGTCGCCAGCCTGCGTGCCTTGGGCGAAGCGAGGACCCGGCCGGCGGCGACCGGTTCAGGCATTGCCCGTTCCGCAGGGGCAAGCGCCTCCTGCCTTTCAGGCGCCGGTTCACGCCGCTGCACGGTCTCGACGACAGGCGCCGCCGCTGGCTCCGGAGCGGACGCGCCGGTGCTGGCCTCTTCGACTTCGCCCTCGCTTCCGACGATCATGGCGATGAGGTGGCCTACCGGAACGTCGTCGCCTTCTGCCGCCTTCACGCCGCTCAGGTATCCGTCCGCGGCCGCCTCGACCTCCATGGTGGCCTTGTCGGTCTCAACCTCGAAAATCGGATCCCCCGCCGTGACCGGATCGCCGTTGCTCTTGAGCCAGGCCACGATGACACCCGAATCCTGGACCATGCCAAGCTGCGGCATCCTCACTTCATGGGGCATGCACCGGGACTCCCCTGACGATCGCACGGGCATTGGCAGCCACGCCCTCGGCCGTCGGCACTGTCAGGTCCTCGAGCGCCGGACTGAACGGAACCGGCACGTCCATCGCTCCCATCCTGATCACCGGCGCATCAAGATGATAGAACGCCTTCTCGGAAATGCGCGCGGCGATTTCCGCCGTGACCCCGAAGTTCTGGTGCCCCTCGTCGACCACGATCGCGCGTGACGTCTTGCGAACCGATCCCAGGATCGTCCCTTCGTCCAATGGCACTAGGGTCCGCGGATCGACCACGTCCGCACCAATGCCGTCACGTTCGAGGATCTCGGCAGCCTCTTCGCAGACCTGCCTCATGGACGAGGTGCCGATCAAGGTGACTTCGGACCCTTCGCGCAGGATCGCCGCCTCGCCAAGGGGAATCAGGTACTCCTCCTCGGGCACCGGAGCCTTGTCCTGGTACATCAGCTTGTCCTCGAAGATCACGACCGGATTGTCGTCGCGGACCGCGGCTTTCAGCAGCCCCTTCGCCTCGTAGGCCGACGACGGCATGGCCAGCTTGAGCCCCGGGATGTGCGCCACCAATGCGTGGAGCGACTGCGAATGCTGTGCGGCCGAACGCCGGGTGGCCCCAAGGTTGGTGCGCAACACCAGAGGGACGTTCAGCTTGCCGCCGGACATGTAGTGGGTCTTGGCAGCCTGGTTGCAGAGCTGGTCCATGACCAGATAGAGAAAGTCGCCGAACATCAGGTCCACGATCGGGCGCGACCCCGTCATTGCCGCACCGACGGCTATGCCCATGAAGCCGGGCTCGGAGATGGGCGTGTCGATGACGCGTTCGGTGCCGAACTCCTCCACGAGGCCGGACAGCACCTTGAACGGCGTGCCCGCCTCGGCCACGTCCTCGCCGATCAGGAGCACGGTCTCGTCGCGCCGCATCTCCTCGGCAATGGCCTCGTTCACGGCCTGCGACAGGGTGATTTCGCGCGTCATGCACGATCTCCGGACATGTAGGGCAAGGCATGCTCGACGCCCTTGAAGACGTGCATGTCGACCTCGATCGCATCCGGATAGGGCGCAGCCAGCGCATATTCCACCGCCGCCGCCGCCTCGTCACGGATCTCGCTGTCGATCACGGCCAGTTCATCCTCCGTGGCGACGCCTTCGAAGCGAAGCCACTTGCCGAAGTTGGCGATCGGGTCGCGATCGGCCTTCCAGCGGGCCTCTTCCTCCTTCGAACGGTAGTATTCGCGATTGATGTCGCCCACATGGTGCCCGTGGTAGCGATAGGTTTCGAGTTC
>VYCX01000093.1 GCA_009843725.1 Boseongicola sp. SB0675_bin_26 | reverse complement strand
AGGCTCATCACCCGCGTGGCCGGACCTTCGATCATCGGTTCGGTAATCGGAAAGAAGTCCACCTTGTAGTCGTGGTTGAATTTCGCGGCGATGTCGCGCGTGAGTTCCAGATGCTGCTTCTGGTCTTCGCCAACGGGCACGTGGGTTGCGTGATGGACAAGAATGTCCGCCGCCATGAGGGCAGGGTAGGCGAACAGGCCAAGCGACGCGTTTTCCGCGTTCTTCCCGGCCTTGTCCTTCCACTGGGTCATGCGGCCCATCCATCCCATGCGCGCGACGCAATTGAAGATCCATGCCAGTTGCGCGTGTTCCGGCGCCTGGCTCTGGTTGAACAGGATTGACCGTCGGGGATCTATGCCGGATGCCATGAACGCCGCCGCCGCCTCGCGCGTGTTCCGGACCAGGTCGTCCGGCTTCTGCCATGTCGTGATCGCGTGAAGATCGACAAGGCAGTAGATGCACTCCTGCCCGCCGTCGTCCTGCAAGTCGACGAAGCGCTTGAGCGCCCCGAGATAGTTGCCGAGCGTCAATCCGCCGGACGGCTGGATTCCCGAAAACACGCGGGGTGTGAATGCTGGGGCCGACATGTGGCTACGATCCTCTGGATTTTCCTGCTCGCGGGCCTTACCGAGAGCTTGTTTCACCGTCAAGAAAGGCAAGCGATGCGGGACGATGGATTGCAGCCGACCTTCAATGCCCTGCCGCCGGCGGTCGTGGCCTTGGCGGCGGTGATTTTCGTGATCGAAGCGTTTCTGGCGTTTGGAGCCCGGGGGTATGTCGGCGGACCGGCTGCAATTGGCTGGCGCACGGAAGCGATTCGGGAATTTGCCTTCTATGGTCCGCTTCTGGCCTGGATCATCGAAACCGGCAACTGGATGCCCGAGCATCTTCGCCGGTTCGTCACCTATCCCTTCATACATCAGGGATTCGCCCATGCGACTTTCGTGATCGTGTTCCTCCTGGCAATGGGGAAGCTCGTGGGCGAGGTGCTGGGCAACCTCGCCGTCCTTGTCCTGTTCTTCTGCTGCGGCGCCTTTGGCGCCCTGATCTTTGCCGGCCTGACACGTGACGAGTTTCCGCTGATCGGCGGCTTCCCGTCGGTCTACGGCCTGATCGGCGCCTACACCTTCCTGCTTTGGGTCGGGTACGGCGCCACCGGGCAGAACCAGTACCGCGCCTTCACGCTGATCGGATTCCTGCTTGGAATCCAGCTTGGATTCGCGATCGTCTTCGGCGGTTCGAACGACTGGGTGGCGGATGCGGCCGGCTTTGCGCTGGGATTCGTGCTCGCTCCTGCGCTTGCACGCGGTGCGCTTCGCGGGTTGCTGGACCGGATGCGGCGGCGATAGCCGAATCCCGTCTACCGCTGCATCGCTTTCCTGAGTTCGGCAACGGAAAACGCCCCGAGGGCAATGCCTGCAACGCCATAGATCAGGAGCCCCAGAACGCAGAGCAGGGCGAGGCTGGCGATCGCGGCAAGCTCGCCCGTCGCCGCGACGGGGGCCAGCAGGCGATCCAGCAGCCAAAGCCCTGCGGCCATCGCCGCCGTTGCCAGAAGCATGCGCGGCACGCGCTTTCGGACCTGGGCGTCCAGCTGGGCGGCCCGGCCCATTTTTCGCGACCCAAGGTGAAGCAGTGCCAGCATGAACCACGCTGCAAGCGTCGTGCCGATTGCCGCGGCGACATAGCCGATGAACGGCGCAAGCCCGATCGCAAGGAACGCATTGACCAGCATCGCAGCGGCGGCGAAGCGGAACGGCCTCACCGTGTCCTGTCGCGCAAAGTAGAGCGGCTGCAAGGCCTTTTGCAGCACGAAGGCCGGAAGACCAAGGCCGTAGACCGCGGTGGCCAGCGCCGTGGCAGCCGTGTCGGTCGGCCCGAACGCCCCATGCTCGAACAGCGTGCGCACCATCGCCGCCGGAATCACTGCGAGCGCGGCAGCGGCGGGAATGGCCAGGGCCAGGGACATCTCGACCGCCCTCGAGAACGCGAACCGGCCGCCTTCCGTGTCTCCGGCAGCCAGGCGACGCGACAGGTCCGGCAGGAGCACGATCCCGATCGCGATCCCGACAACGCCGAGGGGAAGCTGGTAGAGCCGGTCGGCGAAGGACAGCCACACGATGGCGCCGTCAAAGTAGCTTGCCACTTGCCGGCCCACGAGGAGATTGACCTGCACGACGCCGCCAGCCAGCATGGCGGGCGCGGCAATCACGGCAAGTCGCTTGAGTTCGGGGGTCCAGCGCGGCCAGCCGGGGCGGAGGCCGAAGCCGGCCGTCCGCGCCGCCGACCAGACGAGGGCGAGCTGCGCAATGCCGGCAAGGACCACGCCGCACGCCAGGAGCGTGCCGTGGCGCGCGCTGTCCGCCTCCCCGATCACGGAGCGTCCGTAGCCAAGCTCCGCAAGGACCAGCGCGCCGATCAGGACGATGTTCAGGAGCACCGGCGCGGCCGCGGCCGCGGCGAATTTTCCGCCCGCGTTCAGGACTCCGGAAAAGAGCGCGGCGAGCGAGATGAACACGATGTAGACAAACACGATCCGTCCAAGCGTGACGGCCGCGTCGAAGCGCATGTCGTTCGCAAACCCGCTGGCCATTGCCAGGACGAGCCACGGCATGAAGACCGTGCCGAGAACCGCGATGACGATCAGGATCAGCGTCAGCCCCGACAGGGCGTTTCGCGCAAAGCCGTGCGCATCCTCGCCGACCTCCAGCTTCCTTGCGAACATGGGCACGAAGGCCATGTTGAAGGCGCCTTCCGCAAAGAACCGCCGGAACATGTTGGGAAGGGAGAAGGCCACGAGGAACGCCTCCGCCACAGGACCGCTTCCAAGCCATGCCGCGATCAGGATGTCACGGACAAAGCCGAGTATGCGCGACAGGAACGTCCATGCCCCCACCGTCACGGCGCCGGACATCAGCCGAATCGCGGTCATGGAATCGCCGCGCCGCTTCCGCCGTGTCGCGTCGGGGATCATGGCGCGGCGGCCCGTTCGGCGCCTGCCTCGATGGCGGCGCGGAGACGTGCTTCAAGCGTCCCTTGCTTGGATTTCGAATGGTATTTGAGGCCGAACATGTCCTTCACGTAGAATGTGTCGACGACCTGCGCGCCGTATGTCGCGATGACGGCGCTTGCAATGTAGACATTCGACTGCGCGAGCGCGTGCGCAAGGTCGTAGAGCAGCCCCGGGCGGTCGCGCGTGTCGACTTCGATGATCGTGTAGATGTCCGAGCCCTCGTTGTCGAACGAGATGGAGGTCGGCACGCCGAAGGCGCGCTCCTTCATCTTCCGCCGGTCCCGGCTGGCGAGCGATTCACGCGGCAAGGTCTCGCCCTTCAAAGTCCTTTCGATCACGCCTCGCAGTCGCTGCATCTGGTCCGTGCCGTAAGGGCTTCCGTCCCTGTCCTGGATCCAGAAGACGGCGGTCGCATAGCCGTCGGAGGACGTGTAGGTCCGCGCGTCGACGACATTCGCGCCTGCAAGGGCCAGCGCGCCGGACAGTCGGGCGAAGATGCCCGGATGGTCCGCGAGCGCAAAGCAGATTCGAGTCGCATCCCGGGCCTCGTCAGGCATCAGGTCACTCCGGATTTCGCTGTCGCCGATGCCCGAGAGCAAGCGCGCCAGGACCAGGTGCGCGTCATGCGGCAGACCCTGCCAATAGGGGCCGTAGTGACGGGAGGTCTCGTGCTGGAGGGCCTCTTCGTCCCAGTCCGCCAGCGCTTCGCGGAGCGCGGACTTGGCCTCCGACTCCATGCTGCCGCGATTGATGGCCTCCATCCCGCGTTCAAGGGCGTCCGCCGTCATCGCGTGCAGGTCGCGCAGCAACTGCGCTTTCCAGTTGTTCCAGGTGCCCGGGCCTACACCCCGGATGTCGCAGACCGTCAGCACGGTCAGCAGGTCCAGTCTTTCCCGGGATTGAACCGCCTTCGCAAAGTCGCGCACCGTGCGGGGTTCCGACAGGTCGCGCTTCTGGGCCACGTCAGACATCAGGAGATGGTAGCGGACAAGCCACTCGACCGTTTCCACCTCGCTCTCGGAGAGCCCGAACCGTCGCGCGGCCTTGCGGGCGATATGTGCCCCGAGGATCGAGTGGTCCTGCTTGCGGCCCTTTCCGATGTCGTGCAGCAGAAGCGCCGTGTAGAGGACCTTCCTGTTGACGCCTCTTTCCAGGATGCCGCTCGCCACCGGCAGTTCCTCGACCAGTTCGCCGCGCTCGATCCCTGCCAGGTTCGAGATGCACTGGATGGTGTGCTCGTCCACCGTGTAGTGGTGGTACATGTTGAACTGCATCATCGCAACGATGGGCTCGAATTCCGGGACAAGTGCCGCGAGCACGCCGAGTTCGTTCATGCGCCGGAGCGCTCTCTCGGGATTTCCGTGTTCAAGAAGCGTGTCGAAGAAGATCCGGTTCGCCTCGGGCGACCGGCGCATTTCGTCGTCGATCAAGCCAAGGTTTGCCGTGATCAGCCGCATGGCGTCCGGGTGGATCAGGTACCCCGTGCTCAGCGCTTCCTCGAAGATCCTCAACAGGTTCAGCTTGTCCGCCAGGAAGGCCTGCTCGTCGGCAATGTCCAGGCGGTTGTGGCGCAGCATGTACTGGTCATCCACACGCTTTCGTCGCTGGAAGAGGCTTGCGAGCGACGGGGCCTTCTTGACGTGCTTCGCCTCCAGCGCCGTCAGGAAGATGCGGGTGAGTTCCCCGACCACCGTGGCGTGACGGAAGTAGTCCAGCATGAAGCGCTCGACGGCGGGACGGTCTGCCCCGTCCTTGTAGCCAAGCCGCTCCGCAAGCATTGGCTGAACGTCTATGGTCAACTGGTCCACCGCGCGTCCGGCAAGCATGTGGAGATGGCACCGGACCGCCATGAGAAATGTCTCGGCGGCGCGGAACTTCTGGTATTCCTCGGCGCTCAGCAGGCCTGTCCGCACCAGTTCCGCGGCATCCGATACGCCGTGAATGTACTTCCCGATCCAGAAGAGGGTCTGGAGGTCCCTCAAGCCGCCCTTGCCCTCCTTTATGTTGGGTTCGATGATGTACCGCCGACCTCCGTGACGGCGGTGGCGGGAGTTGCGTTCCTGAAGCTTGGATTCGATGAATTCGGAGACCGTCTTGCTGAAGAGCTCCCTCTTCAACCGGGCCGCCAGCTCATCGGCCAGTGTGCTGTTGCCGACCAGGAAGCGATGTTCCAGAAGCGCCGTGCGGATCGTGTGGTCGTCATGCCCGAGCCGGATGCAGTCGGTTACGTTCCGTGTTGCATGCCCCACTTTCAGATGCAGGTCCCAGAGCACGTAGAGCATGCTTTCGATCAGGCTTTCGGCCCAGGGCGTGACTTTCCAGGGCATGAGGAACAGAAGATCCACGTCCGAGTATGGCGCCATCTCTCCCCGGCCGTAGCCGCCGACAGCGAGAACCGCGATGCGTTCGCCGTCCGTCGGGTTGGGGTTGGGGTGGAGCCAGGTCGACGTGGCCTGAAAGACGGTCTCAACCACGCCATCGGTCAGGTGCCGGAATGCAAGCACCGTGTCGCGTGATGCGAACGGCCTTGCCTCCAGCGCTTCAGTGACGGTGGCGCGCCCGCCTTGGACCGCCTGTCCCAGATGCTCGACTATCCGGCTTCGCGTCCCGTTGCCGCGCCCGAGCGGCACGCCGCCCATGTCGTCCGCGATCCTGGCCAGCACGGATGCGCCGTCATAGATCTGTACCGCGCTCAGACCCAGATCCGGAAAGGCGGGACCGTCCGGGTCCTGTGGGGGCTCAGAAGCCCGCGCTGCCAAAGCTTGTTGGGGCGGGGTCAATAACGATCACCTGGTTGTTCTCGACCTGCGCGACGGCAAGTCCGCGTTCATTCGTGCCGTTTGGCAGCAAGCGGAAGGGCCCGTTGACGCCGGCGAATCCGGCGGGCTGGGTCAAGGCGTCTGCACGCAGGGCATTGCTCCTGCCTTGGGCGACAAGCGCGCCGATCGCGGCAATGCCGTCATAGGCAAGGCTGGCGATCGGGTTGGGTTGCGAGTCGTAGGCGCCGGCATAACGGCGGTTGAACTGCTGGGCCAGCACCGGCGCAGGAGTTGCAAACCAGGCCCCCTGAAGCCCCTTGACGGAAAGCGCGCTCGACGGCACGGCGAGCCTCTGCAGGCCGATGAACTGTGCCGTGTCCCTGTCAATGCCATACTCCGGCAGCAGCGCCGCCAGAAAGGGCAGTGCGCCCGAATTGCCGGAAGTCACGAATATCGTGTCCGCGCCGTTGGCAAGGAAGCTGCTTGCAATGCGGGGAATCGCGTCGATCACGCCTTGTTGCGAGAGCGCGAACGACTGGACGCCGAGCACGTTTCCGCCCGCCTCGCGCGCGGCCTGCTCGATCGCCTCGGCGCCCACGCGTTCCGCAGGATCGTCTGCGTGCACGATGAAGATGCCGCTCTTGCCCTGGCTGAGCGCGTATTCGACAAGCCGGTCGGCGGTGGTCTGGAACGTGTTGCCCAGGATGAAGACATTTTCGCCCGCAGCTGCCGGGTTGTTGGAGAAGGTCAGGACATTGATGCCGCTGGCGGCGGCCACCTGGCCGACCGCACGCGCGTTTTCGGCGAACAGCGGTCCAAGAATGATCTTTGCGCCGTCCTGGATCGCGAGTCGTGCGGCCTCCGCGGCGCCATCGGGCGTGCCGACCGTGTCGTACACCCGCAAACCGACCTCGATCGAGCCCAGGTCCTCCACCGCCATCAACGCCGCGTTTTCGAGCGACTGCGCAAGGATTGCGCCGTTCGGAGCGGTCTTTGGCACAAGCAGCGCGACCGGCACTTCCTCTTCCGGGTTGATCAGGGGCCCTATCGTCGACGTTGTGGGTTCGCATGCGGCAAGCGCGGCAAGTGCAGTCATCCAGGTCATGACCTTGCGGCAAAGCGGCAAACGGGCAAGCATTGGATTCTCCTCGGACAGTTCGGTGCGACCCTATGCAGAAACACGCCCCTAGTAAATCACGCAACGCTGCAGCGAGCAAAGCGTCTGACGGCGAGGCTCTTGATGCGGGCCTCCATCTGGTCTCCACCCCTCTGGGGAATGCGCGCGACATCACGCTTCGGGCGCTTGACGTTCTCCGCGATGCCGACCTGTTGGTTGCCGAGGACACGCGAAGCCTGAGACGGCTCATGAGCATCCACGGGATCCCGCTCGCCGGACGAAGAATCATGGCGTACCACGACCACAGCGGGGATCGGGACCGAAAGGCGGTGCTTGAGGCGCTGAGGCGGAACGCGTCCGTGGCCTATGCCTCGGAGGCGGGTACGCCCCTCGTGGCCGACCCGGGATATGCCCTGGTGCGGGAAGTGATCGGCGAAGGGCACAGGGTCCTGCCCGTGCCCGGTCCCTGCGCCTTGATCGCCGCCCTGACCGTGGCCGGTCTGCCATGCGACCGGTTTGTGTTTGCGGGGTTCCCGCCTTCGCAACGCAAGGCGCGAAGGCGGTTCCTGGAAAGGCTCGCCGATGTGCGCGGCACGCTCATTCTCTATGAAAGCCCCCGCCGCACGGGCGCGACGCTTCAGGATGCGGCCGACGTTCTGGGTGCCGACCGACCCGCAGCCCTGTGCCGGGAGCTCACAAAGAAGTTCGAGGAAGTTCGCAGGGATGCCCTCGGTGCCCTGGCGGAATCCCTTGCCGACATGCCGCTCAAGGGCGAAATCGTGCTGCTGATCGGAAGTCGCGCAACGCCACCCGCCCCGGCCGAGGTTGAGCAGGCGTTGCGGGAGGCCCTGAAGACCCGGAAACTCCGTGACGCGGCAAGCGACGTGGCAAGCCGGTTCGGCCTGTCGCGACGTGACGTCTACCAACTGGGAATCAGGATCGGCAACTGACATTCTCCCGTGTCCGCTTTCCCGGATCAGTGGAGCGCCGGTCGCGGCGCGCCAGGCGCTCATGTGACCGGGTGACGTTCCCGTTGTGCCCTGACCGCGCGCGGCAGTGGTGCATGGACAAGGGGCCTTCGGAAGACCTTCGCATGCCACCGGACGCCGCAGCGCCGCCATTGCGTGGTCCGCAGGAACATCGGATCCATCATTTCCGCCGGATGACATGCCGGCGTCGGTAAGCGGTTAAAGTACGACGTCGCGGCCCGATCCGGACCGGATTTCCGTTTG
>VYCX01000074.1:4058-8151 GCA_009843725.1 Boseongicola sp. SB0675_bin_26 | reverse complement strand
GGCCCTTGCCCCAAGAAGAATAGGCTTCGGCGACAGCATGCGCCCCAGCCGCTGAAATGCTGTCCACCTGGATACCAAGCCCGTCAATCAACCGCGTCAACTCCTGTACGACGCCCCGTCTTGCAGCCACGATGAGGGCCTCTGCGAGTGTGCCGGCCGAGATGACGACTTGGTCTTCAGCCTCCAAGATCGTCGCGATCTGGTCGGCTTTGGGCTCGGCCAGCAGGAGGGCAATCAGGGCAGAGGTGACGACTACGATCAACGCGGGAAACCCTCGTCGTCATACAGGAAATCCTGGCTCCGCGCGGCGGACAGGCCTCCTGTGACCTTGGCGGCGGCACGCGCCCAAACGACGGAAATCACCTTGGCGCGGCTTTCAGCGCTTGACCGCGCAACAAGCCGCGCGACCGCATGTCCGTGCCGCGCAATCACCACTTCTTCTCCAGCCTCGGCTCTGCGAACGAGATCGGTCAGGCGGGCCTTTGCATCGGTGATCGCAAGTTCCATTTTTCGCTCCTTGACAAGAAAAAATGACCATTCTGGTCCAAATCAAGTCCACAGCTGCAATGTGCGGGCCGGCGCGCCCGCACCGAACAACTACGATGAGCGCACGCACTTGAACCATCATCTCAACACAGATTGAATCGAAATTTCCCAGGCCGATCGAGCAAAGGCGGGCAGTCGTCTCGATGTCACTTGACGAGTGAAAGGGGCTTGCGCCCACCCCGCCGTTTGGCGGATCTTCACTCAAGGACCAGGCAGGAATCCTCCGCGAATCAAGGGCCCAGCCGCCGGTTCCGGCGCATCCAGGCTGCCACCTACATGGCAACATCCAGGGCGGGGTCGACCTCGAGAGGCTCGAAGGACCGGCCCTATCTTCCAGCGATGCGGCACCTTCCTTGGCTCGTAGCTTTGCCCAAGGGAACGTGCATGCCGTGGCAGGCGCAGCCCGGTGAAAGTGCAATTGAGACAATGTGTCGAACACACTTGACAGCCGAATTGCGGGAAACCTGCGTCGCCTGAAGACGGCACATGTCGCAGTTTCACAAAATGCGGCTGGCGGAGAGACAGGGATTCGAACCCTGGAGACGGTTTCCCGCCTACACGCGTTCCAAGCGTGCGCCTTCGACCACTCGGCCACCTCTCCGGCGAATGCTCCTTAGCCGCTTCGGCGCATGACACGCAAGTGCCGACCAGATAGGTCCCGCTTGGCAGGCATCAAGAAGATTGTCGTGGCGCAGGAATCGCGCCCTTGCTGGATGGTTTTGGGCATGCGGCAAGTGATCCGGGGCAAGTCAGGCTGCGAATGCACCAACCCTTCCGCAAACCGGAAACTCGGATCCCTGCCCTGCGGACTCCGAATTCGCTGCACGGGCCACGAGGCTGACGGAAACTCAGCTCGGATCAGGGATCAAGGTGCAGGTAGACACGCCGGTTGCGTGCGCCCTTCTTCTCGATCTTGCCCAAGCGGATCTGCCCGATTTCACCAGTCATTGCCACGTGGGTGCCGCCGCAGGGCTGCAGATCGACCTGCCCGTCACCGATGCCGATCCTGACCAACCGAATGCGGCCGGTTCCACGTGGCGGTTGCACCGACATCGTCTTCACGAGCCCCGGACTGGCGTCGAGGTCCTGCTCCGTGATCCAGACTTCGCCGACCTCGAGATTGCGCGCGACGATCGTGTTCAATTCGTCTGTCAACGCCTCCCTGTCGTCCGGCGGTTCGGGCATGTCGAAATCAAGCCGCCCCCTGCCCGCGGAAATCGACCCGCCGGTAACGGGCAGGGGAATCACAACGGACAGCAGGTGCAAGGCCGTGTGAACCCTCATGTGCGCGTAGCGGCGGTCCCAGTCGAGGACCTGCCGAACCTCCGTGCCCAACGCGGGCAAAGTTGCGCCCTCTTCCGGCACCAGGACCGGACGGCCCGCATCCTTGACCGTCGTGGCGATGCGGGCTTGCCCTCCCTCCCAGCGCAGCAATCCGCAGTCACCGGGCTGGCCACCGCCAGTGGGATAGAACACGGAAGCATCCAGAACGATGCCGCCACGCTCATTGACCGAGTCCACGCGACCGGTTGCCTCGCGAAGGTATGCATCGCGGTAGAGAACGTCAGTCATTTCGCATCCCCGCTTGATCCGGACTCGCGAGCTCCGGTGTCGACCGGCTGCGCGACCTGTCGCCTCGATGCGGCCTGCGACGTCAACGTTTCGGGATTTCTCAACCAGACATCCTGCTGCGCAAACGGAATCTCGATGTCCTCTTCGGCAAAGCGCCGGACGATCTCATGATTGATGTCAGACCGCACGGCCAACCCGTAGTTTATGTCATCCAGAATGGCCCGGATCTCGAAATCCATGCTGTCGGCGCCGAACCCCCTGAAGATCACCGATGGAGCGGGATCCTTGGAGATTGCCGGCTGCGCTTCGGCAATCTCGCGCAGGATCCTCTCGACCTTTGCAGAGTCCGTGCCATAGGCCACCCCCACTGGAACAATGACCCGTCCGGTCAGGTTGCCGCGGGTCCAGTTCGTGACAGTGCCGGATATCAGGTCCCCGTTAGGCACGATCACGTCCGTCCGGTCGAAGGTCTCGATCCGGGTCGAGCGCACGCTGATCCGCCTCACGATGCCCATCTGCCCGCCGACCTCGACCCAGTCTCCTTCGCTGATCGGGCGCTCGATCAGCAGGATGATGCCCGAGACGAAGTTGTTTACTATGTTCTGAAGGCCGAATCCGATTCCCACGCCCAAGGCGCCGATGACAATCGCAAGCGACGACAGGTCAATGCCGGCAGCGCTGACCCCCGCCACAGCGGCAACCGCAATCCCGACATACCCGGCGCCGGAAACAATTGCGTTTCGTCCTCCCGCGTCAATCCGCGTTCGCGGCAGGACGCTGGATCGCAACGTTCCCTGTACCAGTCGCGTCACCACGAAACCGACCGCAAAGACGAGCGTGAAGGTGAGAAGATCGGTGGGCGAAATCAACGAATCGCCCAATGCAACGCCGGTTCTGAACCTCGTCCACGCGTCAGCAAGATCCGAGACCCGCGCACCCCAGATCAACGCAAGCACCGGTAGAGCGGCCAGTGCAATGGCCAGGCTTGCAAGCACCGGGACCAAGGCCTGACGTGCCTCGGCTGCGTCAAGGCCGCGAAGCAGGCCATAGACCGATCTCAAGACATGATGGAGGCTGACCAGCAAGGCCAGAAGCCCGAGGCTCACTACAGACGGCAGCAATGCGCCGCTTGCCAGGCCCTGAAGGCCGATGGCCGCCGCCGCCGGACCGACAAGCGCCACGGCCTGGACCGCACGCCAAAGAAGTTGCACCGAGCCGCGGCCGAACGCGGGATCCATGCCTTCCGACGTTCGGCCGACAGCGCTCGCAATGCTCCCGAGCCGCCACATCACGACACCCGTCAGGAGAAGAATCGGAAATGCCAGGACACCGGAGACATCATCATCGATCTCCGCGGCCGCCGAAACAAGGTCGTGCAGCATCAGGAACCCGGCCAGAAGACCCAGCAACGATGCCAGAGTCCGAGCCCGCGCACGCTGCTCCTCCCCGAGCACAGGCCCGGCCCCTTCCGGCTCACGCTTCGGGAAGATCTGGCGACCGAGCCAATGCCCGATTACGGCGGCTGCAATCACCGCATTGACCCCTGCGGCCAGCGCTCGACCGGTTACCCCCAACATGCCGGTCGAGATCAGCGCTCCGTTCAGGAGCGACACGCCGACCAACGCCAAGAGCACTGTACCGAACGAAAGGAGGCAGTCTGACAAAAGCCGCGCGTGCTCGGCCGACGCCGCCGCAACGCGCGCGTGCAGCCCCGCGGCCAAGCGCTCTCCACGCGAAGCCAGGACGGCGGCGGCGACCAGGAACAGGGCGGCGATCACGATGCGTTGCCAGAGTGCCGCATGATCAAGCGTGCCTGGCCGACTTGTCGCGATTTCCGCCCGCGTCTCCGCCGTCACGTCGACAATCGCCGCCGCGGCTCCGGCCCAGAGTCTCGGATCCAGAGGCGTTCGCGAAAGGTCGAACAATCGGCCAGTCTGCCTCGCACGAAGCTTCGAATCTATCTGCCGAATCAAGG
>VYCX01000074.1:0-4048 GCA_009843725.1 Boseongicola sp. SB0675_bin_26 | reverse complement strand
GCGTCTGCCCGGGCATGGGCTTCATCTGCCCTGAGCCTGGGTGCCAGCGCTTCCTGCAATGCGGCTTCCAGAACGGTGCGGCGCTCGCTCACCGAGGCGGATTCAGTCGCGCCTTCGGCAGGCGGCTGGCTCAGCGCATCAATCTGGGCCTGCAGCGCCTCCACCTCGGCCGCGTTCGTGCCCCGGGCGCCCGCGAACTCCGCTCTCCAGTCGGCCAAGGCAGCCCTGAGACTCTCGAGTCCGCTGTCAGGAAGCCGGTCCTTGTCCAGGCTCGTCTCCACGGCGCCCGCAAACTGGTCAAACCGCTCGAATTCCGGCGCAACCTGCGCCACCGCAAGGGACATCAACAATGTCCAGGAAGCCAGGACCATCCAGAACGCAATGCGATTCAGGCGTGTCCTCATTCAGCATAGACCTTCGGCAATATGCGCTCGTCGCGCCCGATCCACGACGGCACCGGCAATCCCCGTTCGCGCAGGAATGCCGGGTTGAAGAGCTTGGACTGATAGCGGTTTCCGTAGTCGCAGAGAATGGTGACGATCGTGTGCCCTGGGCCCATCTCACGCGCCAGACGTATCGCGCCCGCAACGTTGATGCCGGTCGACCCGCCAAGGCAAAGGCCTTCCTTCTCGAGAAGGTCGAAAACGACCGGCAAGGCCTCGCTGTCCGGCACCTTGTACACGAAGTCCGGCACATAGCCTTCCAAATTGGCCGTGATTCGACTCTGCCCGATCCCCTCGGTGATCGAATCGCCTTTGGGCGGATCCCTGTCCGTGTAAAGCTTGTAGAGGCCCGAACCGTCCGGATCGCTGAGACCAACCTTCACGCCCCTGGGTTGCAGCGCCAGGGCAACGCCTGCAAGCGTTCCGCCCGACCCGACCGAGCAAGTGAACCCGTCGATCTTGCCGCCGGTCTGCTTCCAGATTTCCGGGCCAGTGGTCTCCACATGCGCCTGCCGGTTCGCCACGTTGTCGAACTGGTTCGCCCAAATCGCGCCATTCGGTTCGGTTCCGGCCAGGCGCTCGGCCAGGCGTTCGGAGTATTTCACGTAGTTGTTCGGGTTCCTGTATGGAACGGCCGGAACCTGCACCAGCTCCGCCCCGCAGAGCTGGATCATGTCCTTCTTTTCCTGGCTTTGGGTTTCGGGAATCACGATGACCGTCCGAAACCCCATCGAGGCACCCACAAGCGCGAGCCCGATGCCGGTGTTGCCGGCCGTACCCTCAACGATCGTGCCTCCGGCCTTCAACGCGCCCCTCGCGACCGCGTCGCGAATGATGTACAGCGCGGCACGGTCCTTGACGGACTGGCCCGGATTCAGGAACTCGGCCTTTCCGAGAATCTCGCAGCCTGTGGAATCGGACGGACCGTTCAGCCGGATCAGCGGCGTGTTTCCTACGGTTTCGGCAAGATCGCTGCGAACGGTCATCGGCATTCCCTGGTGTCTCGCACCCGTCCTAGTAGCGCGGAACGCCGGATACAATCGGGCCGACGCATTTTCCACGCGTCAGGATCATGATCGCATCGGCCCGGCGTCCGGCATCAGGCCATCTGCCGGAACACCTTGGGCAGTTCTTCCGGCATGTCCTCGGCCACAAGCCCGGGCCCGAACGAGATCGCGCATTCGGTATGCAGCCATGCCGCGGCTTCGGCCGCCTCCAAGGGCGCGAATCCGCGCGCAAGAAGGCCGGCGACGAAACCTGCCAGTACATCGCCCGAGCCGGCAGTGGCGAGCCATGGCGCTTCCCGCTCCCGAACGCTCGAGTTCATCACGCAACGCCCGCTCGAATCCGAAATCACGGTGTCCGGGCCCTTGAAGAGAATCGTGCATCCCGCACGCCGGGCCGCTTCGCGGGTCGCGTCAATCTTGGAATGGACAGGTCCGGCGGTCGCGGGAGCCGCGAGTCGCTCCGCAATGTCGGGGAACAGACGCCCGAACTCGCCTGCATGCGGGGTCAGAACGCAGTTCTCGTGAAGCGCACTGAACAGGGTCTCGGGATCCTCCCTGAAACAGGTCAGCGCATCGGCGTCGAGGACGACCGGCCGGCCTCCCGGCCGGTCATCTTCCGGCCGGATTGCGCCACTGTCCGGCCTTGCGCCTCCTGCATTGCGCACAGCTTGTGGCCGGGGAGCGGCAAGAGCCGTCTCGACAAGAGCCCGCGCATCCTTTCCCACCCCAAGACCAGGGCCAAGGCAAAGCGCAGAGAGTCTCTCGTCCTCAAGGGCTTCACGAAGGCCGGCGGCATCTTCCAGTGCGCGGCACATGACTGCGGTAATCTGGCCTGCCACTTCTGCGAGCGCCGCTTCCGGGCAGGCAACCGTGACGAGGCCGGCGCCGATTCTAAGCGCACCACGCGCCGCAAGCCGGGCGGCACCGGTCCGGCCCGGTCCGCCGGACACAACCAGGACATGCCCATGATCATACTTGTGGCCGCGGACTTTCCTCAGCCGGCCTGGATCGGCACCTGCGCCTGCCAGTCGGACACCCGCCTCAGGGGCGGGAGCGGTCGCCGCGACAATCCGGGAACGGTCATCAAGGCCCAGGGAAACCACCTCCAACATGCCGCACAGGTCCATGCCCCGTTCCAGGAAGTGACCACGCTTCGGCGCATGAAACGTCACCGTCAGGTCGGCCCGAATGCTCGCCCCCAGGACACGCCCGCTGTCGGAGCAAAGCCCGCTCGGGATGTCCACCGAAACGACCCGGAAGGGCCGTCCCTGGCTTGGCGCCACGCGAACGCCTCCTTCTTTGGAGAAGCCTCCCCAGCGTTCCACTTCATCGCTGAAAGGCGTCCCGAGCGGTCGGCACAGCCCCGTTCCGAAGAGCGCATCGACCAGCAGGTCCGGAGGCGGCCCGGCCGCGAGGGACGCGCCGGCCCTGCCTGTCCCCGAGTCGGGCCCGGTTCCGGCAAGCTGGCGCCATTTCTCGAAATTCGTCTTCGCGTCCGGCGGCAGCCTGTCGGGAGCGCCCAGGAACGAAACCTCAACCTCCCAGCCCCATTCCTTCAGCAGCCGCGCCACGACAAAACCGTCGCCGCCGTTGTTTCCGGGGCCGCAAAGCACGCGTGCGCGAAGCGACGAGCGGGCAAGATCCGGCCATCTCCCGAAGGTGGCATGGACCACGCCCCTGCCTGCCCGCTCCATGAGATCAAGCCCCGTGACCTCGCCGTTCGACATGGCAGCCTGTTCGACGGCACGCATTTCTGCGGCGGTCAGGATGACGGTCATGGCCGCACCGCACGAAACGTCGGCTTCTTCGCCCCTGGACGCTCAAGATCAGGCATCGCCGCGCTCCGGTAACCCCTCCCGCCCATACTGATTGACTTGCACGCGCTTGAACAGTCACGTCTTGACCTCCATCGTCGCATCGCGAGTGCATTCGCCGATGCATTCCGAGAATCCGTGCGACCCAATTCGGGCACACCTTGCTTCAGGCTTGGTCATTGCGGCCAGGAGGCCGTCGCACGTCGTCCATGCCATGCGCGGCCGGAGGCACGTTCGGATGGCACCGACGTCATCTCGCGGCCTGTTTCCGACCCGCCAGCATTGCACTTGACCCTCTGCCAAGTGCATGCGAGCAATCGGCCGACGAGATTTGCGGGTGACGTTCCCGCGTTCCAAAATGGGCGGAATTTCAGGCGGGGTGCCCAAAAAACAGGCAGATGGACCTTTGGCACATTCCATCCTGGCGCGACTTCCGGTTGCCGCGATTGCGGGCACAGGCTGCGCATGATGATTGATGCCAGATGCACAAGGGGGTAACGCCATGAAAAAAATTGAGGCAATCATCAAACCGTTCAAGCTTGATGAGGTCAAGGAAGCGCTGCAGGACGTCGGAGTCCAGGGCATATCCGTGGTCGAAGTGAAGGGATTCGGACGCCAGAAGGGTCACACCGAGCTCTATCGAGGCGCCGAATATGTCGTGGATTTCCTGCCCAAGGTGAAGGTCGAAGTCGTGCTTCCCTCCGATCAGGTCGACGCGGCCGTCGAGGCCATCGTCGGAGCGGCCAAGACCGACAAGATCGGGGACGGAAAGATATTTGTCAGC
>VYCX01000530.1 GCA_009843725.1 Boseongicola sp. SB0675_bin_26 | reverse complement strand
CGTCGATGTTGATGCCCTTGATCTGGATGAACCTGGGCTTGCCGTCGCTGAACACAGTTCCTGCGATTGACCGCGCCCGATCATCGGTGACGATTGTCAGCTTGATGTAGGCGTCAAAGACACCTGACTTGGCTTGGGTCGTCGTCGAGCACCTGATGCCCCGATCCTTCGCAATGACCGGCGCCGAGACCATGTTCACGTCCTCGTTGGACGCCTTCAGGATCCCTGCCATCGCCGCAGCGTTCAAGGCATCCGTGTTCATGCTGGCCACCTCCCCGTCAAACAGCAGGTTGACGGCCCGGATCGGCTCGTCGGTGAGCTGTCCGACAAAGGTGCCGAGGTGATCCGCAAGCTTGACCCAAGGGCCCATGACCTTGGCTTCCTCTCCGGTGATCGAGGGCATGTTTATCGCGTTGGTGACAGCGCCCGTCAGCAGGAAATCCGACATCTGTTCGGCCACCTGGATGGCCACGTTCTCCTGCGCTTCCGTCGTCGAGGCGCCAAGATGCGGCGTCACGACGACATTCGGCAGGTTGAAGAGCGGAGAACGGGTCGCGGGTTCCTCTGCGAACACGTCAAACGCCGCGCCTGCCACATGTCCCGATTCGAGCGCCTGGGCCAGCGCGGCCTCGTCAACCAGGCCGCCACGCGCGCAGTTGATCACGCGCGCTCCGGGCTTCACGCGCCTGATCGCGTCCGCGGAGAGAATGTTGCGCGTCCTGTCGGTCAGCGGCACGTGAAGGGTGATGAAGTCGGACCGGGCCAGCAACGTGTCCAGATCGACCTTCTCGACGCCAAGCTTCTCGGCACGCTCCTCTGTAAGGAACGGATCATGCGCAATCACCTTCATCCGCAGCGCGCGCGCGCGCGCGATGACGATCGAGCCAATGTTGCCGGCACCGATCACGCCTAGCGTCTTGGCTGTCAACTCCACGCCGAGGAAGCGCGACTTCTCCCACTTTCCGGCGTGCGTTGAAAGGTTCGCCGCCGGAATCTGGCGGGCGACCGCAAACATCAGGGCAATTGCATGCTCGGCGGTGGTGATTGAATTGCCGAACGGCGTGTTCATCACGATCACGCCCTTCTTCGACGCGACGGGAACCTCCACGTTGTCGACGCCAATTCCCGCGCGACCCACTACCTTGAGCCTGGATGCCGCGTCGAGGAGTTTCGCGGTCACCTTGGTCGCGGACCGTATGGCCAGCCCGTCGTACTCGCCTATGGCCTCAAGCAGGCGACCCTTGTCCTTCCCCAACCCGGGCTCGAACGTCACGTCCACGCCCCTGTTCCTGAATGTCCGGACCGCTGCTGCGGAAAGATTGTCGCTTACCAGCACCTTTGGAGTCATCGCTGCCTGTTCCTCTCTTGTCGTCACGCGCAATGCGTCGGCCGACCCGGCGCTTTGCCATGGCCCGCAGCTTGCGCAAGTTCCCGGCCTCAGGCTCGCCCGGCGGGCATGCCCAGCTCCAGCATTTCGGCTTTGAAGGCCCAGTCCAGCCACGGGCAAAGCGCCTTCAAGTCGTCCCTCTCGACGGTCGCGCCGCACCAGATCCGCAGGCCCGGAGGAGCGTCACGATAGGATCCGATGTCATAGGCAACGTTCTGCACTTCAAGCCGCCTTGCCACTGCCTTGGCAAAGGCCGAGCCATCCTTGATCCGGGCGTCATCGAACCTGAGACACACGCTGGTGTTCGACCACGTGTCGGGTTCCGTTGCCAGGTTCCGGATCCAGTCCCGCGTGGCGCAGAACTCGTGAATCACGCCTGCATTGGCATCGGCCCTCTGGATCAAGCCCTTCAGGCCGCCCACGCTTACCGCCCAGTCGAGCGCCTTGAGATAGTCCTCGACAGCCAGCATCGACGGCGTGTTGATCGTAGCGCCCTCGAAGACGCCACCGATCAGCTTGCCGCCCTTGGTCAGGCGGAAGATCTTGGGGAGGGGCCACGGCGGCGTCCACGTTTCGAGACGCTCCACGGCTCGCGGTCCAAGCGCAAGCATTCCGTGCGCGGCCTCCCCGCCCAGCACCTTCTGCCAGGAGAAGGTCGCCGCATCCAGCCGGTCCCATGGCAAGTCCTGCGCAAACACGGCACTCGTCGCATCGCAAATCGTCAGGCCTGCGCGCGCCGCAGGAATCTCGAAACTGTCCGGAACACGCACGCCTGAAGTGGTTCCATTCCACGCAAAGACCACGTCAGCGTCCCAGTTGACGTCTTCCAGATCGACGATCTTGCCGTAGTCCGCCGTTTTCACCTTTGCGTCCAGTTTCAGCTGGCTGACCACGTCGGTGGCCCATCCCGCGCCGAAGCTCTCCCAGGCAAGGACCTCGACGGGACGGGCGCCCAACAGGTTCCACATCGCCATTTCCACGGCGCCCGTGTCCGATGCCGGCACAATGCCCAGGAGGTGATCGCCGGGAATTCCGAGGATGTCCTTGGTACGCTCGATCGCGTCCTTCAGCTTGGCCTTGCCGATTGCAGCCCTGTGCGACCTGCCCAGGGCCGCGTTGTTCAGCTGTTCAAGGGAAAACGTGGGAGGCTTGGCGCAGGGCCCCGACGAAAAACGCGGATTGCCCGGCCGCGCAGCCGGCTTGTCCAGTTCCATCTTCAATATCCTTCCAGATATGCGCCCCTCGTTGGGGAGGAGTGTCCCGAACCCGCGAATAAGGGCGCGCGGACCCTTTCGCAAGGCACAAATTGCCGCTAGAGCCGCTGCAACGGAACCGACGCCACACGGCTTGCCAACCCATGCCCGTCATTTCGCTGATCGCGCCTCGCAGACATCTGGACCCGGCCCTGGTCTCCTCGCTTCAGGGCGCTTTTGGCGCGACGGGAGACGCCGTGTGGCTCGCTCCGGACGAAGCCGCGGAGTTTCCTGTTGCGGCACGGCCCGGCAATCTCGACGAGGTTCGAGCAGGAGTTGCGGATCAGGCGGTTGACCTGAATTTCATCGATGACGGCGATCGCCGGAAGTCCCTTCTGATCGCCGACATGGACATGACCATGATCGGGCAGGAATGCATCGACGAACTCGCCGCCGAAGCCGGTGTCGGCGAGGAGGTTGCAAGCATCACCGTCCGGGCCATGAACGGCGAGCTCGACTTCGCCGACGCGGTTGCCGAACGGGTTGGCTTGATGAAGGGCCTGTCGGTCCGTGCAATCGAGCATGTCCTCGAGACCCGCATCACACTCGCCCCGGGCGGCGGGACGCTGGTGCAGACAATGAAGGCACACGGCGCCCGCACGGCCCTGGTCTCCGGCGGATTTGTCCAGTTCGCCGCACGCGTCGGCAAACTGCTCGGATTCGACGATGTCCACGCGAATGCGCTTCTCGTCGAGAACGGTCGCCTCACCGGGGGCGTGAAGCGCCCCGTTCTCGGCCGGGACGCCAAGGTGGAGGTGCTGAACAGGCTGTCGCCCGATGCATCCCGCGCGATCGCGATCGGCGACGGGGCAAACGATCTTGGCATGATCACCCGTGCAGGCATGGGGGTCGCCATGCATGCCAAGCCGGTCGTCGCGATCGCTGCGCCCCTGCGGATCGATCACGCGGACCTGACCGCCTGTCTCTTTCTCCAAGGATATTCAATCGAGGAGTTTTCCTGACCGATCCGCGCCGCGGGCGTTGCAAGCGCAGTTGGCAAGCAACAGGAGACGGCCTGCTCCTCACGCAAGGTAGCGCGCCAGCGCGTCATGCGGATTCGCGAACAGGGCGCCGGTGTCCTCCGCCGGTCGAAGACGCCCGTCCTCGACGAACATCGTTTGCCGGGCGACGCGCCTGGCGTCGTCCGGATCATGGGTGACCATCAGGACGGTCTTGTCCGCGAGCAGCGACTTGACGAGAGTCAGCATCTCCAGCCGCAACGCCGGACCAAGGGCGGAAAACGCCTCGTCCATCAGCACGAGGGGACGATCCGTCAGCAAGGCACGCGCCAACGCCACCCGGCTCTGCTGTCCGCCCGAAAGCTCTCCCGGCATGCGTTCCCCCATTCCGTCGAGGCCAACCGCCGAAAGCGCTTCTGCGGCCCGGTCCCTTGCGGCAGGCGGAGGCCGGGCACGCGGCGATGCGCCCAGTGCGACGTTGGTGGCCGCGTCCAGATGCGGAAAGAGGTTGTTGTCCTGGAAGAGCACCGCCACCGGCCTCTCGCCAGGGGCCAGGTTCGTCATCTCAGCATTGTTCCAGCATACGCGTCCTTCGTCCGGCAGTTCGAACCCGGCAATCAAGGACAAGAGCGTGGACTTTCCGCCTCCGGAAGGTCCGATGACCGCGACGATTCCCGGCCCCTCGACCGACACGTCGGCGTGCAGCACGAAGTCTTCGCGCCTGAAGGTGATCCGGTCAAGCGTCAGCACGCCGCGCTCCCCTGTCCAGCATCCAGAACGCCCCGAAACTCAGCACAAGAAGCAGGACTGCGGCACCGCCGGCCTCTTCCATCCGATACGCCCCCATGAGGCGATAGACCTGCAGCGGCAGCGTCGCCGTGTCGGGATCGGCAAAGAGCGCGATCACGCCAAGGTCCCCCATCGACAGCGCGGCCGCCAGCCCTGCCGAGAACCCGAGCGGTCGCAGGAGACGTGGCAGGACCACGAGCCTCAGGCGCGCCCAGCCCCGCAAGCCAAGCGTGTCCGCCAAGCGGCCGTATTCCGACTCGATGGTCCGGCAGGCCGGCACGAGCGCACGAAGCGCGAATGGCAGCGTCACGATCGCGTTGACAAGCGCCGTGACGGGCAACGCAAGCGCTTCGGGATTGGCAACGGGATGAACGAGCACGAAAATCCCGGTGCCAAGAACGAGGGGTGACGCCGCCAAGGCCGTGAGGCCGGCCGTCTCGATCCAGCCACCTCGGTCCTTGAGCCGCGTCGCCGCCAGAGCCATCGCGACCGCAAGCACGACCACAAGCGCGGTCGACGCGCCTGCCACGCAGAGCGAACGAAGGGCGGAGACCCAGACGGCCTGCGGAAGCCCCACGACTTCCGGCGCGCCGCGAGCCACGGCGGACGCGATCGGCACAAGCAGAAACAAGGCTGCGATCAGGATCAGGAATCCGTCCAGCAGCCGCAAGGCGGGTGTGCGGCCGTCCCAGCGCATCAAGGGGCGATCAAGTCCGTGGGCGAACCCCTGATGGCGCAGGATGCGGTATGCCAGCATTGCCAGGAAGACCGTGATCGCAAGCTGGACGAGTGCCAGGAATGCGGCGCGGTCGAGATCGAACTCGAAACGAAGCGCCTGGTAGATCGCCAGCTCCACCGTGGTCGCGCGTGGCCCGCCGCCTAGCGTGAGCGCGACGGCAAAGCTCATGGTGCAGATCACGAAGATCACCAGCGCAGCACCCGGCACCACTTGCCGCAGCATCGGCCGTTCGAGATGCCGGTTCACGGCGGTCGCATCCATGCCGAGGCTCGCCGCCAGGCGAAAGCGCTCGGACGGGATGTCCTGCCAGCCCTGCAGGATGAGCCGGGTCGCCAGCGGAAGGTTGAAGAAGACATGCGCGAGGACGACGCCGTGCAGCCCGTAGATCGAAATCTGCGGCAGCCCCAGCATTCCAAGCCCGGAATTGACGAGTCCGCTCCGGCCAAAAACGGCCAGAAGCCCGAAGATGGCCACGATCACCGGCAGAAGAAAGGGCGCGCCGAGGAGCGTGACGAGAGCCCCGCGACCCGGAAACCGCCTTCGCGCGAGCGCCCGAGCCACCGGCACCGCGAGCGCGACGCTGAACGTTGCCGACAGAAAGGCCTGCCACAGCGTGAACCGGAGCGCGGCCCAATCCGCCTGCGTCGGGCCGTTGCCCGGTTCCGCGACGCGGATGATTGCAACGGTCGCGAGCAGGATCAGCAAAGGGATCGCCGCCGCGGCGGCGATCCCGATGACGCCTGCCGCCCCTAACGGCTGAGCGCGTTCAGCCATTCATCCAGCGCCGGAACACGGACGGTGCGCGCCTCCGCCGCCGACAGGAGCAATGGCTTCGCAGGCTGGATCAACGTCTCGAACCCGTCCGGCAGGCCGTTGTCCGGAATGACGGCGGGGTACATCCAGTTTGTCGTCGGAATGATTTCCTGGAACGCGTCGGTGAGCATGAACGACAGGAACCGATCCGCCAGTTCCGGTTGATCGGTCGACGCCAGCTTTCCAGCCACCTCGACCTGCATGTAGTGGCCCTCCGAGAACGGGGCGGCAGCCTTGCCTGCATCCCCCTCCGCAATCAGGTGATAGGCGGGCGAGGTCGTGTAGGACAGAACCATGTCGGCCTCGCCTTCCAGAAACATGCCGTAGGCCTCGGACCAGCCCGGCGTGACGGTCACGACATTGTCGGCAAGCGCGCTCCAGATTTCCGCCGCGCGATCTCCGTAGGCAGCCTTGACCCACAGAAGCAGCCCGAGGCCCGGCGTGGACGAGCGCGGGTCCTGAATGATGATGGACACGTCGCTGTCGGCGAGTTCCTCGAAGCTCTGCGGGACGCCTTCCAGGCCGGTGTCATGCACGAACGCGAAGTAGCCCCAGACGTACGGCAGGAAAATCTCGTCCTCCCAGGGGACAGGCACGTCCAGATCGGCGGCCATGCAGCCATGCGGCGCGAAGAGCCCGGTGGCCATGGCCTCGGCCGTCAGGTTGGTATCGATGCCGAGCACGATGTCGGCCTCGCTTCGCTCGCCCTCCAGCTTGACGCGCGCCAGAAGCGCTGCACCATCGCCGGCGGCGACAAAGTTCAGGTCACACGCGCACGTCTCTTCGAAGGCCGCCTCGACGGCAGGGCCTGGGCCCCATTCCGACACGAAGCTGTCATAGGTGATGACAGTCAGTTCTGGCAGGCTCCCTGCCGTGGCAGCGCCAGCTGCCATGACAAGTCCTGCACCAAGGCATGGAATTCGCATCTCTCACTCCTTGTTTCAGGACGGGGGAAAGGATGAGGACGCTCGACCTTCCCTCCGCCGGCGTTATCCGGTTCAGGTTCAACGGGTTCGCGGAATTGCATCTCAGCCTTGGAAGGCACCCCGAGGTACGCCGTTCATAGCGGCCTCTCACGTTCGCGGCAACCCTCACATCGTCCTGATGCACAGGCGTGACCCGAATTTCGCCGCGACATCCTCGACGTCGCTGCCGAGGAAGGTGCAAATCTCGCGAACCCTCGCAGGCGACGCGGCGACCTACCCGATTGGCGTGGCTGCCAGTCGCTCTGCAGCCAGCGCCGTTGCCGATGTCGTCGCCGGTCTGCCCGCCTGAGAGGCCGGTGAAATCCTCGGTTCCATCGACGGCACCTTCACGCCGGGCGTCGGGAACTGTTCACGGCCGAAATCATTCTTGATCGCCACCATGAAGAGTCTCCCACCCTGTTGAATTTGTCGCCGAGCAACAGCATCAGGACACACACGAAATCCTGACCTTCCTGAACCTCGGCCTGGCCACCCGCGACGGACGCCGCGAGATCGAGTCGACCCAAACCGAGCTTGCCTGCAAATGCCGTCGAACGAAGTGGGCTGCGGCCGTCGGGACCGGCCTGCTTCCTCGCGCCCGTACCGCCGCGGGCCTTCCGCAGACATTCGGTCCCGGCGATCTCAAGCGTCCGCTGTGCGACGACTTGAATCCCGTAGACATCGACGCGATCGTGAATCCTGCCAAGAATCGTCGGAAATGACGGAGCTTCCTTTGGCCGTTGCCGATCGCCAGACCAAGGGTGAGTTCCGACCTGATCCGCGCGGCTGGCTCACATTCATCCCGAGCATCCGCTCGGCGCTGCCGGGAGCAGGTGCGGGCAGGTGCCGCGGCACGACTTCGAAGAAGATCGTGTCATCTGTCGCCGTGCGGGATTTCCCGATCAGTTCGGCCTTCACGTCGTCGCGGAAACGACAGCGGAACGTGCTGTCAATCAGCGCAACGCGCGCCTGACCAACCCTCCGATGAAAAGGCGCGCACCGATCGGCCTGCGAGGCGAGCCCCGGCGCCGGACAGGCGGGGAGGAGCCGCCCTGTCCGGCCCCGCCGCCGTGGCGGTCACCATTGCCATTCCAGTCCGAGCGCGGCCTCGAGGCCGTCCGCGCCCGCGGCGAGGCCGGCGCTGGCCGCCGACCGCAGGCCGGTCCGCTCCCGGCCCCATCTCAGCGCCGTCCCGATCCCGGCCCCGTCCGCCCCCGTGCCGGGCGTCAGCCAGAAGTCGCGCTCGG
>VYCX01000106.1:5219-8161 GCA_009843725.1 Boseongicola sp. SB0675_bin_26 | reverse complement strand
ATCCGGAACGCCTCCACTTCCATTTCGCGCTCGACGATGAGTCGGAGGCACACGGACTGCACTCGGCCCGCTGACCTCGCGCCGGGCAGCTTTCTCCAAAGCACCGGCGAGAGCGTGTAGCCAACCAGGTAGTCCAGTGCGCGGCGGGCAAGATAGGCCTCGACGAGGTCACGGTCGACCTTGCGCGGGTTTTCCATCGCCTCGGCCAGCCCCCTCCTTGTGACCGAGTTGAAGGCAATCCGGTCGACCTTTGTGTCTTCCCGGATGGCCTTGCGGGCGCGAAGCGCCTCCTCAAGGTGCCAGGAGATCGCTTCGCCCTCGCGGTCGGGGTCGGTGGCGAGAATCAGCGCCGAATCCTCCTTGAGGGCGTCGGCGATCGCCTTGATGCGGCCTCGTGAATCAGGCGGCACTTCCCACTTCATCTCGAAGTTGTGGTCAGGATCCACCGATCCTTCCCTTTCGGCAAGATCGCGCACGTGACCGAAACTTGCGAGCACGGTGTAGTCCTTGCCGAGATAGTTCTTGATCGTCTTGGCCTTGGCGGGAGACTCGACGACGACGACAGGCATTGTGGGGCTCCCGAAAAGCGAACGCGGTTGTGGCGGCGGAAGATGTGGGGCGTTGTTGGCATTTGTCAATGTGTGACGGGCGGCGGCCGTCGCATTCGCCATTTCCGGGACACTTCGCACGGAGATCGTTCGCCAGAGCGGCACGACTTGCACCCGCACCAGGCCGGTTCGGCACACGGTGTGTGAGAGCCGATTCCCCGGCAATTCGGACTGTTCGTCGCCCCGCCCGAGCGATCAGGCCGATGAGCCGCCCACCGTCAGGTTGCCGATCAGGAGCGTGGGCTGGCCGACGCCGACAGGCACCCATTGCCCCGCCTTGCCGCAATTACCGATGCCGGGGTCGAGGTCCATGTCGTTTCCGACCGCGCGAATGTGGCGGAGCGCGGTGGCCCCGTCACCGATCAGGGTCGCGCCCTTCACCGGCTCGCGGATCTTGCCGTCCCTGACGCGGTAGGCTTCCGTGCACGAAAACACGAACTTCCCGTTCGTTATGTCCACCTGCCCGCCGCCGAAGCCGACGGCGTGGATGCCGTCCTTGACCTCCGCGATGATCGATTCGGGTTCGGCGCGACCCGGCAGCATGTACGTGTTCGTCATCCGCGGCATCGGGACGTGCGCAAAACTCTCGCGACGGCCGTTGCCGGTCGGTTCCGCGCCCAGCAGCCGCGCGTTCTGACGATCCTGCATGTAGTTCACGAGGATGCCGTCCCTGATAAGGACGTTCCGGCTCGATGGCGTGCCCTCGTCGTCGACATGCAGCGACCCGCGACGGTCCGGGAGCGTCCCGTCATCCAGCACGGTCACGTCACTTGCGGCAATTTTCCGTCCCATGAGACCCGCAAACGCAGAGGACTTCTTGCGGTTGAAGTCTCCCTCCAGGCCGTGTCCGATCGCCTCGTGCAGGAGAATGCCGGGCCATCCGGGACCAAGGGCCACGTCCATCACGCCCGCCGGCGCCGCCACCGCGTCGAGATTGACAAGGGCAATGCGAAGGGCGTCGCGGACGAGCGATTGCCAGTGCCCGGGCGCAATCAGCCTGGAATGGCCATGGCGGCCGCCTTTTCCGGCCATGCCGGATTCGCGGCGACCGTCCCTTTCGACGATCACGCTGACATTCAGGCGCGCCATGGGCCGCGTATCGGTGATGCAGCGGCCGTCAGGACGCAGGATGGCGACCTCCTGAAGCGACGCCGCCAATGTGGCGGAAACCTGAACGACCCGAGGGTCAAGGTCGCGGGCAAACGCGTCGATCTCCTTCAGCGTCTCGATCTTGTGGGGGAACTCGGCATCCTCCATGGGATTCTCGTCTCCATAGAGCTTGCGCGTCCCGGAGGCCGGCGGTGCGGCGAGCGAACCGCCGCCATCGCCCACGGCCAGCCGAACGGTCTTGGCGGCCCGCTTCAAGCCGGGCTGGCTGATCTCGGTCGAATGAGCGTATCCGGCGGTTTCGCCTTGTATCGCACGGAGCCCGAAGCCTTCTGACCTGTCGTAGCTCGCGTTCCGCACACGCCCGTCGTCAAAGGCGAGCACCTCCGAGCGGCGGCGTTCCAGAAACAGCTCGCCGTCTTCCGCGCCTCTGACCGTCTCTTGCAGAAGGCGGAGGGCGGCATCCTTGTCCAAATGCGTCTCAAACGGCCTGAACCGGGCCAGCACGTCCATGCCTTGCTCCTTCTGCGATGCGGAAAAGCGTCTGAATGCCGCAATCAGATGCCTTGTTCATGAACATCTTATATGGTTTCTAGCGTCTGAAGAACAACCGGCGGGCCGTGCCGACTTTTGGCATGCCAGAATGCCATTGCGAACAGGATCCTAGACTGATGCGCTTCAGAACCCTTCTCACTGGCCTGACCATGCTTGTTGCCGGAACCGCTGCCCGTGCGCAGGATCTGCCTTTCATCGGGCAGCCGGACCAGGCCGGACTTGGTTTCCAGACGCCCACGACCGAACTCGCGCGCGACATCCAGTGGCTGGACGGAATGGTGCTCGTCATCATCACCGCGATTTCGCTGTTCGTCGTGGCACTTCTCCTGATCTGCATCCTGCGTTTCAATCGTCGCGCCAATCCGAACCCGGCAAGTTTCACGCACAACACGCCTGTCGAAGTGGCCTGGACCGTCATTCCGATCGTGATCCTGATCTTCATCGGAGCGTTTTCGCTTCCGGTGCTGTTCAAGCAGCAGATCATCCCGGAGCCAGACGTGTTCATCAAGGCGACCGGCAACCAGTGGTACTGGGAGTACGAGTATCCGGACGAGGACATCAGCTTTGCAAGCTACATGATCGGCATTGACAGCGCGAACCAGCTGACGCCGGAAACCTCGCGGCAGCTGGCCGAAGCTGGTTACACGGACGAGCATTTCCTCCTCGCCACGG
>VYCX01000106.1:0-5209 GCA_009843725.1 Boseongicola sp. SB0675_bin_26 | reverse complement strand
CTGCCGACGTGATCCATGCTTGGACCATTCCGTCGTTCGGCGTGAAGCAGGACGCTGTTCCAGGCCGCCTTGCCGAACTCTGGTTCAAGGTCGACGAAGGGCATGAGGGGGTCTATTTCGGGCAGTGTTCCGAGCTTTGCGGCCTCAGTCATTCCTACATGCCCATCACGGTCAAGGCGGTGCCGGCCGCCGAATACGACGTGTGGGCCGCCGACACCCGGGCGGCCGGGAACTACATCGAACCTGGCCCGATCCGGTTGGCGGCAAGCGAGTAGAAGCGAATGCCGGGCCTCGCGATCAGCACTGCGCACGAGCATGAGCCGACATTCGGCGACTACGTCGCCCTGCTGAAGCCAAGAGTGATGTCTCTCGTGGTCTTCACGGCGCTGGTCGGCCTCCTGGTCGCCCCGGCATCGCTGCACGCAGTCGAAGCGGTTGCCGCAATGCTGTTCATCGCGCTTGGGGCAGGTGCCGCCGGCGCATTGAACATGTGGTACGACGCTGACATCGATTCGGTCATGCGGCGGACGATGAAACGCCCGGTTCCGAGCGGCCGTGTCGCCCCGGAAGAGGCCCGGGCGATCGGCGTTGGCCTGTCCGGCCTTTCGGTCGTGATGCTTGGCCTGGCGACGAACATGCTCGCGGCTACCCTGCTGGCCGTCACGATCTCGTTCTACGTCGTCGTCTACACGATGTGGCTGAAGCGCCGGACGCCGCAGAACATCGTGATCGGCGGAGCGGCCGGGGCCTTTCCGCCGATGATCGGCTGGGTGGCGGCAACGGGAAGCGTCTCCCTGGAAGCCTGCCTGATGTTCGCATTGATCTTCATGTGGACGCCGCCGCACTTCTGGGCCTTGGCCCTGTTCATGCGGTCCGACTACGAGGATGCAGGCGTCCCGATGCTCACGGTGACTCATGGCCGCACTGCGGCGCGGAGACACATCCTGGCCTACACGCTGCTCCTCGTGCCGGTGTCGTTCTGGCTGGCCCTGGGTCCGATCGGCGGCCCGGCAAGTCTTGCGGCTGCCGTCGTGCTGAACCTCATGTTCGTTTGGGGCGCGTTCCAGCTATGCAGGCGGACGGAGGCTGTTGCCCAGGGCGACGGTTACGCCGCGGAGAAGGCGTTTTTTCGCGCATCGCTGTTCTACCTCTTTCTGCATTTCGGCGCGTTCCTGGCGGATGCGGTGGTGAGGCAGGCGTCATGAGCGGCATCAGGGCCACCCACGAATTGCACACGCGCCGCTTTTCGCGGAATCTCGGCGTGGCGGTTGCGCTCGTTGCCTTCGTGGCCATTGTTTTCGCGTTGACCGTGGTCAAGGTGAAGCGCGGCGATCCGCTGCAGGGCTTCGATCATGTCGTGCGGCCGGGGATTGAGGCTGCCGGATCATGATGGACGCACGGCAGCGGACGGCGGCAAGACTCTTCTGCGTGGTTCTGGTCATGGGATCGCTCGCATGGGCGTCGGTGCCCCTCTACGATCTCTTTTGCAGGGTCACGGGGTGGGGCGGCACGACGGATGTCGCCGAATCCCCGCTTGATGAGCCGCTGGAGGAAGTGATCACGATCCGCTTCGATGCCTCGACCGCGTCGGGGATGCCATGGGAGTTCAGGCCGGAACAGGTCAAGATGCCGATCCGGATCGGGGCGGAAGGCCTGGCGTTCTACGAGGCCTACAACCCGACGAACCGAACGATCGCAGGCACTGCAAGCTTCAATGTTGCACCGTTTTCAGCCGGTGCCTACTTCTCGAAAATCGACTGCTTCTGTTTCGAGCTGCAGGTGCTTGAACCCGGCCAGCGGGTCAGCATGCCAGTCAGCTTCTTCGTTGAACCCGCAATTCTTGACGATCCCGATGCAAGGTTTGTCAGGACGATCACGCTGTCCTACACGTTCCACGACGTGGACCTGCCCGAAGACTACCGTTCCGAACAGGCGGCGCTCGGCGTGGGCGGGACGGAACCGCAACTGAACTAGAATCCTGGAGAAGGCCGGCATGGCGCACGAAAAGAACCACGACTATCACATCCTGCACCCGTCGGTCTGGCCGTTCATCGGCGCGGTTTCCGGCTTCATCATGCTGTTCGGCTTCGTGCTGGCTTTCGGGCAGAACACGCCGGACAACCTCAAGCAGCCCTACCTGTTCATCATCGGCATGATTGGGGTCCTCTATGTCATGTATGCCTGGTGGGCGGACGTGATCCGGGAATCCATTGTCGGCGACCACACGCCGGTCGTGAGAATCGGTCTCCGTTACGGATTCATCATGTTCATCATGTCGGAAGTCATGTTCTTTTCGGCATGGTTCTGGGCATTCTTCAAGAGCGCGCTTTATCCCATGGGCCCCGAGAGCCCGGCGGTGGACGGCGTCTGGCCGCCTGCCGGCATCGAGACGTTCGATCCCTGGCATCTGCCGCTCATCAACACCCTGATCCTTCTCTGCTCCGGGGCGGCGGCAACTTGGGCGCATCACGCGATCGCGCACGAGAACAATCGCAAGGACATGGCGACGGGGCTCATCGTCGCGATCATCCTTGGCGTGCTCTTCACGGTCTTCCAGGCCTATGAGTACAGCCATGCGGCATTCGGGTTCTCGGGCAACATCTATGGCGCGACCTTCTTCATGGCGACCGGGTTCCACGGGTTCCACGTGATAGTCGGCACGATATTTCTGTTCGTGTGCTACCTGCGCGTGCGGGCCGGGCACTTCACGGCCGAACGCCATGTCGGGTACGAAGCCGCGGCCTGGTACTGGCACTTCGTCGACGTCGTCTGGCTGTTTCTCTTTGCATCGATCTACATCTGGGGCAGCTGACTTGGGGCGGACTGCCGCGTGACAGCGCGGCGCCGGGTTTCGTCCCCGGCGCGTTTGGTGCAGTTTCGGGAAAGGCGCAGAGGCTTGGGGACATGCGACTGCTCTTTCCGTTGATCGTCGGCATAGGCGGCTTTTGCCTGCTTGCGTCTCTGGGCGCATGGCAGCTGCAAAGGCTGGCCTGGAAGGAAGGCGTCCTCGCCGAAATCGAATCGAAGATTGCCGCCGACCCCGTTCCGCTTCCGGCGGCGCCGGCCGCCGAGCGCGACAGGTACCTTCCCGTCATCGTCGAGGGCGACTTTGAGGGCGAGGATGTCGCCGTGCTGGTGAGCCTGCCGCAGGTTGGACCGGCCTACAGGCTGATTGCCGCGTTCGAGACCGCGGACGGAAGGCGAATCATGGTGGAACGGGGAGCCGTGCCGGTCGCGGACCGGTCCCGCGCAATGTCGGCCACCTCGGTGACCGTGCTTGGCAATCTTCACTGGCCCGACGAAGTGGACCGCTGGACGCCGCAGCCTGACCGCGAGGCAGGAGTCTGGTACGGGCGCGACCTGGCAACGATGGCCGAAGAACTGCGGACGGAGCCCCTTCTTGTCGTGGCCCGAGAGGCTTCGAGCAACGACCCGCCGGCAACGCCGCGTCCCGTGACGACCGAGGGCATTCCAAACAGTCACTTGGGATATGCGGTCCAGTGGTTTGGACTGGCGGCAGTCTGGGCGGTGATGACTCTTTTCCTGCTCTGGCGTATCCGGACACGGACCGTCTGAGGAATTGCAATGAAATACGTCTCGACACGCGGAAACGCTCCGGAACTGTCCTTCGAAGACGCCATGCTGACCGGGCTTGCAACCGATGGAGGACTTTACGTGCCCGCGGAGGTGCCGGCACTCGAGCCGCGCGAAATCTCCATGCTGCATGGCAAGAGCTACGAGGACGTGGCGTTTGCGATCATGCGGCCGTTCGTGGGCGACACCTTCGAGGAAGCCGAGTTTCGTGCGGTGATCAAGGCTGCCTATGCAGGGTTTGGCCACGTCAGCCGCGCGCCCCTGAAGCAGGTTGGCGACGGAGTCTGGCTTCTGGAACTTTTCCATGGTCCGACGCTGGCCTTCAAGGACTTTGCCATGCAGCTCATCGGCCAGATGTTCCAGTCCGTGCTGCGGCGGCGGGGCGAAAGCGTCACCATAGTGGGAGCGACCAGCGGCGATACCGGGAGCGCCGCGATCGAGGCTTTCCGCGGACTCGACAACGTGGATGTCTGCATACTCTACCCTCACGGCATGGTGTCCGAAGTGCAGAGGCGCCAGATGACCACGCCGGCGGAGGCGAACGTGCGTGCATTTGCTGTCGAAGGCACATTCGATGATTGCCAGCGCCATCTGAAGGACATGTTCGCCAACCGGCCGTTTCGCGAGGAGACGCGTCTGGCGGCCGTGAATTCCATAAACTGGGCGCGCGTGATGGCGCAGGTCGTTTACTACTTCACTTCGGCCGTGGCCCTCGGCGCGCCGGACCGGAAGGTCAGCTTCTGCGTGCCCACTGGCAATTTCGGAGACATTTACGCGGGCGAGATTGCGCGGCGCATGGGCCTCCCCATCGGGCGGCTGGCGATCGCGACGAACCAGAACGACATCCTGCACCGCGCGCTCGTCTCCGGAGAATATCGAACCGGCGAGGTCCGGCCTTCGATCAGCCCGTCCATGGACATCCAGGTGAGTTCCAATTTCGAGCGTCTCCTGTTCGACGCATACGGGCGCGACGCCGATGCGGTCAGGTCGCTGATGGATGAACTGAGATCCGGAAACGGGTTTCGAATCGACGATGCCGCGCTCGGCGGAATCGGCGAGGGCTTTGCAAGCGGGAGGGTTTCGGAAGAGGAAACGATGTCCAGGATCCGGGCGGTGCACGATGCGAGCGGCCAGCTTGTCTGCCCCCATACGGCAGTCGGGCTCGAAGTGGCCGATCGATTGGCAGAGCCACGCGTTCCGATGATTGCGCTTGCCACGGCCGATCCCGCCAAGTTCCCGAACGCGGTGGAGCGGGCGACTGGCATTCGTCCCCCCCTTCCAATCCGGATGGCAGATCTTTATGAGCGGCCCGAGCGAGTAACGCAGGTTGCGAACGATCTCGCCGAACTTTGCCGCACGATCAGGGAGGGTCGGGCCGCTTGACAGTTGAGCTTCACAGGCTGGCAAACGGCGTCCGCGTCGTGACCGAGCACATGCCGGGGCTGCAGTCCGCCTCGCTGGGCATCTGGGTTGCAGCCGGCGGACGCCACGAGCGCGCCGAGCAGAACGGGATCGCTCACTTTCTTGAGCACATGGCGTTCAAGGGCACTGGAACCCGGTCGGCGCTGCAGATCGCCGAGGCGATCGAGGATGTCGGCGGCTACATCAATGCCTA
>VYCX01000279.1 GCA_009843725.1 Boseongicola sp. SB0675_bin_26 | reverse complement strand
GCCCGAGAAAGTTCGCGCCCGGGACCAAGATGTCCTACAAGGGGATGTCCAAGGCGACGGACAGGGCCGACCTGATCGCCTGGCTCAGCACCATAGGCCAGTAGGCCGACGCGCAACTTCAGGACCATTCGAGTCCTTCCGGACGGCCGGGGCGAATTGCGAGCGGTCGAAAGAGTGACTGGTCGTGGGTCACGTTTCGACACACGACATCCTCACCAACAAGTCAGCATTTCTTGCTTGAACGATCTTCTTTCCAAATTTAGGTAATGTGCGACAAGAAATATTCGCATTCTGAATTCTGGACGGAGGAGCTGACATGCCCCGAAACGCCCTTTGCACAAACAATCTGACGAATTTGCGCCGGGCGTATCTCGGCCTGGCTGGGATTGCCTGGCTTTTTTCGGCGCAGGCCCCGCTCGCCGACGACGCGGAGAAGATCATCGTCAGTCACGGCTTCAACGAGTATGACGAGCTGAAATACGCGCCCGACGACCCGCACCTGGACTACGTGAACCCCTACGCGCCCCTGGGCGGCGAGATCAGCATCGCGACGATCGGGACATTCGACAGCATGAACCCTTACGCGACCGGCAGGGGCAGCTGGGGCGTTCTTTCGACAATCGGCTACGAAGACATCATGGAGACGACATCCGACGAGGTCGGCTCCTACTACTGCCTGCTTTGCGAAACCATCGAGTACCCGGAAAGCGAGAGCTGGGTGATCTTCCACCTGCGCGACGACGTGACCTTTTCGGACGGCACGCCGATGACGGCGGAGGACGTGCTGTTCACGCACGAACTGCTGGTCGAGCAGGGAACCCCCTCCTATGCAAACTACATCAAGCAGGTCATAGCGGAGTCGGAGATCCTCGACCCGCACACCATCAAGTTCACCTTCGCTGAGGAGGTGCCCAAGAAGGGGCTGATCACGCAGATGGGCTCGCTGCCCGTCTGGTCCAGGAAATGGTACGAGGAGACGGGCGCGCGGCTGGATGAGAGCCGGCTGGAAATCAGCCCGGGAACCGGCGAGTACATGCTGGACAGCCTCGATGTGGGGCGGAACATCGTCTACCGTCGAAACCCCGACTATTGGGGCGCGAACCATTACCTGAGAAAGGGCCGCGGCAACTACGACCGCATCCGGGTCGAGTACTTCGGCGACAGCTCGGCCGCCTTCGAGGCATTCAAGGCTGGCGAGTACACGTTCCGGCAGGAAAACAGCTCGATCAACTGGGCAACGCTCTATGATTTCCCTGCGCTCGAAAAGGGTTGGGTGAAGCGAGAGACATTGCCTGACGGGTCCTTGCCTGGAGCCACCGGGTTCGTGTTCAACATGCGCCTGAACAAGTTCCAGGACCGGAACCTGCGCCTGGCGCTCGGCCACATGTACAACTTCACCTGGACGAACGAGAACCTGCAATACGGCCTGTTCACGCAGCGCGAAAGCTTCTGGGAGAACGATCGCCTGAAAGCGTCAGGCCTTCCCGACGGGCGCGAACTGGAGCTTCTGGAGGAATTCCGTGATCAGCTGCCGCAGGAAGTCTTCACCGAACCCGCACTCCTGCCGCACGAAAGTGGCGAAAGGCCCCTCGATCGGCAAAACCTAAGGAAAGCCCTGCGCTTCATGGAGGCTGCCGGGTACAGTCCAGGTGACGACGGCTTGCTGCGCAATTCGCAGGGCGAGACGCTGGACATCGAACTCCTTGAGGATACGCCGGCATTTGATCGCATCCTCCTGCCCTATGTCGAGAACCTGAAGACGCTCGGCGTGAACATCACCTACAACCGGGTGGATCCAAGCCAGTACCAGAACCGACGGCAGGAAAACGACTTCGACATGCGATTCACCGGCTACCCGAGCGGACTGGTCGAAGGCTCGGGGCTCACGCAGAAATACGGGTGCGAAGATCGGGACGACATCTTCAATCCTGCCGGGTACTGCAATCCGGTCGTGGACGTGCTCGCTGACAGGATTCTCGAAGTCGAGACCTACGACGAGCTCGCAGCCCATGTCCGTGCCATCGACCGGATCATGCGACACGACTATTTCGTCGTGCCCGTCTGGACGCTGCTGGAAAACTGGGTCGCCTACTTCGACATGTTCGAATACCCTGAGAACCTCCCCGAATTCGGGCTGGGGCACCTGGACTACTGGTGGTTCAATGCAGAGAAGGCCGAAGCGCTCAAGGCGGCGGGTGCGCTGAGGTAGACCGCCAATGGGTTCCTACATTCTGCGCCGGCTGCTGCTGATCATTCCGACATTGTTCGGGATCATGTTGATCAATTTCACGCTGACGCAGTTCGTGCCCGGCGGACCGATCGAGCATCTCCTCGCGCGCCTAGAAGGTTCCGGCGATGTGTTCCAGACTATCTCTGGCGGCGTCGGCGATGTAGATGTCAGCATCGGTGCGGACGCCGGCGACTCCGGCTACATTGGCGCTCGGGGCCTGCCAAAGGAGTTCATCGAGGAACTTGAACGCGAATTCGGCTTCGACAAGCCGGCGCACGTCCGTTTCTTCAACATGATATGGAACTACCTGCGCTTCGACTTTGGCGAGAGCTTCTTCCGCTCGATCTCTGTCGTCGATCTCGTGATCGAAAAGATGCCGGTGTCCATCACCTTGGGCCTGTGGTCGACCCTGATCGCCTATGTCATCTCCATACCGCTCGGCATCAGGAAGGCGGTGCGGGACGGGTCGAGCTTCGACACCTGGACAAGCGGCCTGATCATCGTCGCATACGCGATCCCGGGATTCCTCTTCGCCATCCTGCTTCTGGTCCTATTTGCCGGCGGCACCTACTTCCAGTGGTTCCCACTGCGGGGACTGACCTCGGAGAACTGGGAAGAGCTGTCCGTTCTGGCAAAGGTCGTGGACTATCTCTGGCACATCTCGCTGCCCGTAATTGCCACGTCGATCAGTGGCTTCGCCACGCTCTCGCTTCTTACGAAGAACTCGTTCCTGGACGAGATCAAGAAACAGTACGTGATGACCGCCAAGGCCAAGGGCCTGAGCGAGCGACGTGTGCTCTACGGGCACATTTTTCGAAACGCCATGCTGATCGTCATCGCGGGCTTTCCGAGCCTGTTCATCGGAATCTTCTTCGGGGCATCCCTGATCATCGAAACGATCTTCTCGCTTGACGGGCTGGGGCGACTCGGGTTCGAGGCAGCGGTCTCGCGTGACTACCCGGTGATCTTCGGGACTCTCTTCGCCTTCGGGCTGGTTGGTCTCATTGTCGGGATCCTGTCGGATCTCATGTACGTCTTCGTCGACCCCCGCATCGACTTCGAGCGGCGGGAGGTCTGAGAATGGCGGACTTCGGGCACAGGACAAGGCGTCCGTGGCTTTCCCCGCTGAACCAGCGCCGCTGGCGGAATTTCCGGCGTAACCGGCGTGCATTCTGGTCGCTCTGGATTTTCTGCGTGCTCTTCGGCCTCAGCCTCTTTGCCGAGTTCCTGGCCAACGACAAGCCGATCCTGCTGCGGCACAAGGGCGAGTACTACATGCCCATCTTCAACTTCTACCCGGAAACGGCGTTCGGCGGCGATCTACCGATCGAGGCGCAGTACCAGTACGAGGACATTGCCTGCCTGATCATCTCGGGCGGCGTGATTGACTGCTACGACGATCCTGAAGGCATACTGGCCGAGATCGAGGAAAACGGCACGGCGCTCGGCCAGCCCGTCGACAAGGGCTGGATGATCTGGCCCGTGATACCCTACCGCTATGACACGATCGTCGACATTCAAGGTGCCGCCCCGTCCGCTCCGAACGCACACAACTGGCTCGGAACGGACGACACGAAGCGAGACGTGGTGGCGCGCGTCATCTACGGATTCCGGCTGTCGATCCTGTTCACCTTGATCGTAACCGTCGCTGGCAGCGTGATCGGAATCATTGCAGGCGCCGTGCAAGGCTATTTCGGGGGCTGGCTGGACCTGCTCTTTCAACGCCTTCTGGAGATCTGGTCTTCGACACCCTCGCTCTACGTGATCATCATCATGTTCGCGATCTTCGGGCGAAGTTTCTGGATGCTCGTCTTTCTCACGGTGCTGTTTGGCGGGCCGGCGCGCGTAGGCGTCGTCCGCGCCGAATTCCTGCGAGCACGGAACTTCGAGTATGTCCGCGCCGCGCAGGCGCTTGGCGTCTCCAACCGGACCATCATGTTCCGGCACGTGCTTCCGAACGCCATGGTGGCAACGGTTACTTTCCTGCCATTCATCATTACGGGCGCGATTGGCACACTTGCCAGCCTGGACTTCCTTGGCTACGGACTGCCGTCCTCGGCGCCATCGCTCGGCGAACTGACGCTTCAGGCAAAGCAGAACCTGCAGGCGCCGTGGCTCGGATTCACGGCATTCTTCACGTTCGCGACCATGCTCTCGCTGCTGGTTTTCATCTTCGAGGGCGTGCGCGACGCCTTCGATCCAAGGAAGACCTTCACTTGAACGGTGCGCCAGTACATTTGTTGGCTGCGGCATCCGGCGCACGCACTGAAGTCGGATTGCCTCTGCATCCGCCATCATCGCGGCTACCTAGGAGCAGGCGCCCGTGAGCGCCGTGATGCAGGTGCGGAGCCTGAACGTGACCTTCCGGCAGGAGGGCGCGGAAACCCGCGCTGTCCGGAACGTCAGCTTGGACATTCAGCACGGCGAGACCGTGGCCCTGGTCGGGGAAAGCGGCTCCGGCAAGTCCGTGACCGCCTTGTCGACCGTCTCGCTCCTGCCTGAGAGCGCGGAAATCACCGGTTCAGTCACTTACGAAGGCGCCCAGATATCCGGTGCCAGCGAGGCGGAACTGAGGCGGGTCCGCGGCAATGACATCAGCTTCATCTTCCAGGAGCCGATGACGTCGCTCAACCCGCTGCACACGCTGGAAAAGCAGCTGTCGGAGTCAATCCGGCTGCACCAAGGACTGACGGGTCGCGACGTGCGAACCAATATTGTCGAATTGCTTCAAAGAGTGGGCATTCCCGACCCGGAGGAACGACTGAAGAGCTACCCGCACGAGCTGTCCGGGGGGCAGCGACAGCGGGTCATGATCGCCATGGCCCTCGCGAACGGGCCCAACCTCCTGATCGCCGACGAGCCCACGACTGCCCTCGACGTGACAATCCAGGCGCAGATCCTGGAATTGCTGGCCAAGCTCAAGGACGACGAGGGCATGTCCATGCTCTTCATCACCCATGATCTTGGCATCGTGCGCAGGTTCGTCGACAGGGTCTATGTCATGAAGGACGGCGAGATCGTCGAGCAGGGCGAGACCGGTGCACTGTTCGAAAACCCGAGACACCGTTACACGAGGGAGCTCCTGTCGGCGACGTCCGCGGGCGTTCCTGACCCCGTGCCCCTGGGTGCGAAGACCGTGGTCGAAACAGACAGCCTGCGCATCTGGTTTCCGATCAAGCGCGGGCTCCTGAGACACACGGTCGGTCACATCAAGGCGGTGAATTCCGCGACCCTTTCGGTGCGTGCCGGCGAGACCTTGGGGATCGTGGGCGAAAGCGGCTCGGGCAAGACGACGCTGGCGCTGGCGATCCTGCGCCTGATCTCGTCGGAAGGTCCTGTCATCTTGATGAACCACGAGATCCAGAAACTGAACTCGAAAAAAATGCGGCCGCTGCGGTCCGAAATGCAGATCGTGTTTCAGGACCCCTACGGGTCGCTCTCGCCCAGAATGACCGTCGAGGAAATCATCGCCGAGGGCTTGGCGATCCACCCGGTGGATTCGGATCGCGATCACCGCTCAATGGTGACTGAAATCATGAGAGAGGTGGGGCTGGATCCTGCGACGATGCATCGCTATCCGCATGAGTTTTCCGGTGGCCAAAGACAGCGGATCGCCATTGCACGGGCGATGATCCTGAGGCCCAAGCTCCTGGTGCTGGACGAACCGACATCCGCTCTGGACATGACCGTCCAGGTACAGATCGTCGAATTGCTCCGGAACCTGCAGAAACGGCACAAGCTGGCCTACCTGTTCATCAGCCACGACCTGAAGGTCGTGCGTGCACTGAGCCACAAGGTGATTGTCATGAAGCGCGGCGATGTCGTGGAACAAGGCGACGCAGCGCAGGTCTTTGACAATCCGCAGACCAACTACACGCGGCAGCTGATGGCCGCCGCCTTCGACGTCAAGGCCATTGGCCAGGCATGAATTGCAATGGAGGAGTGACCCTTACGGCACGTCATTCCTATGGCGCCGCCGTTTGGCCAAGTGTCTGAACGCAGGGGCACCATCCCAGGTTTCCTTGGCAATCCGCGCGGGATTTGGTCCGGCCGTTCGTCAGCCATCTTGAAGGATTGGCGGGCATCGCCTGGCGCATGAACGCACGATTCGACCATGAAGCCCTCCACGAGAGGCCGACTCCACGAACTGGCGAACCAGAACATCACGCTGCGCCAGCCAGGCATGACCCTGCTAACATTAGGCACGTCACGAATCTCTTCGTGACTGCTAGGCACCTACCGTCCAGCGGATGTCACGCTTTGCCGATCTCTTGGGGTCGAAACCTGGAATGTTGACGGGTTGCAAGCCACGTAGTGCGCGAGTTGGGCAGTCGGGACCGGAGTGCCACGCTGCCTGCCAGTTTGGAAATATGCCTTGGCCGCAAGGCAATCGTCGGCAAGCAAAATTCTGCAGTTCGGGAGTGTTCGCCCGAATGGTGATCGGTTATTGAACCATGACTGTACGGCAACGCGTCGCAGCGTCGGAATGCGGTACCCGGTGCAGCGTTCCGGACCTTCCTTGCCGATCGAGGCTGGACACAGCATGCGAAAGACCGACACGACAACCAGCGGGATTCGAAAGGAATGGTAGATTCGATCGCTTGGTACGATGCAAATGCCGAGGCAGTCGCGGCGCGATATGAAACAGTTCGGTCGGAAGTTGTCCACGACTGGTTGCGGGACCTGCTGCCCCAGGGTTCGGCCTCCGTGCTCGACATAGGCGCAGGCAGTGGTCGGGATGCTGCTTGGCTGGCTGCCAATGGTCATGATGTGGTCGCCGTCGAACCGTCCGCGTCCATGCGGGCTGCCGGCGCCTCCCTGCATGACGACCCAGCCATCAACTGGATCGATGATCGTCTGCCAACACTGGGCGTGGTCTCGCGATCTGGCCTGTCGTTCGACCTGATTCTCCTGAGTGCCGTGTGGATGCATGTGCCGAAGAATGACCGGCGTCGCGCATTTCGAAAGTTGATCAATCTGCTCAGGCCTGGAGGCCTGATGGCGATCACCCTGCGCATCGGCCCGACAGACCCTGAACGGGGATTCCACTCCGTAGCTCCGGAAGAGGTCGAAGCTCTGGCCAGAGATCACGGAGCGCTTGTTGAGAAACACGTGGAGGCATTGGACCTGCTGGGCCGGGATGACGTCCGTTGGACCCAAATGGCGATCAGGCTGCCAGACGATGGCACCGGAGCGCTTCCGCTGCTCCGGCACGTAATCCTGAATGATGACAAGAGTTCAACCTACAAGCTGGCCTTGCTTCGCGCACTGTCTCGCGTGGCCGATGGTGCCGCCGGATTTGTCCGCCATGCTGATGTCGATCATGTTGCCGTACCATTCGGGTTGATTGCCCTCAACTGGATCCGGCTGTTCAAGCCACTGCTGTCGGCGGGCCTTCCGCAAAGCCCGACCAATGTCGGCCTGGAGCGCCTTGGCTTCGTCAAGCAGGCTTACCGCAAACTTAACGACGTCTCGCATCTCGACCTGCGAGTGGGCATGAGATTTCCGAGCGAGATCTCTGCTGTCCTTCACCAGGCGTTGAAAGATACTGCCAATACCATCGAGAGAATGCCCGCTACCTACATGACCTATCAGGGCGGGGGCCAGGTATTTCCGGTGACAAGGTCCCGCAGGCAGTCACGTCCGAAATCGATACATCTCAACCAGGAATACTTGTTCAGCTTTGGCGAAATGCTGGTTCCCAGGCATCTCTGGCAAAGTCTGCAACGCTTTGGCGCGTGGATCGAGCCAGCCATCGTCGCCGAATGGGGCCGCCTCATTCGGCGCTACGCTTCAAGCCAAGGCAAACAGGTCGACGACGGGGTTATGGCAGCCGCCATGACGTGGGAAGAGCCAAACCGGGACGTAAGTCTGGCGCGTAACCGGGCGTTGGATTTGTCGGCCAACGGGAGCCTGTATTGCGTCTGGAGCGGCAAGCGCCTGGACGACAAGAGTCTGGATGTAGATCATTGCCTTCCATGGATAGTGTGGCCTTGCGGCGATCTCTGGAACCTCATGCCAGCCCACCGGACAGTGAACC
>VYCX01000423.1:3520-8297 GCA_009843725.1 Boseongicola sp. SB0675_bin_26 | reverse complement strand
ACAAGAGGCATCACGTTCATTGTAGGAAATCTGGTCCGATGTCAGGACGTCTGAATTTAGGGTGGCAATGATTCAATGCTGATCTCCGAGCGCCGCTTCATGAACTTTCCCGCACAATTCGAAGTTTTTTCAGGTCATGCATTGACCTTTAGGCCCGGCGGCAAAAGAACATGAATTTCTCATGTTTGACGTCCTGCATGAATTCATCAAACGCGACAGGCATTGGAGTGTCTTGCGTATTTCTGATCTGCAACGGAATCACAAGATGTCACAAAGGACGCATAAGTGGCAGGCAACAAATTGGCTGTCATGATCCAAGCCCTCTCATGACGACTCTCGCGAACTCGCGAGCGGCTTCAACATCAAACCAGGAGAACAGAAGCCCTCCAACGAAAAGGCCAGCGTAGATTAGTTGAACGACAAGCATGACCGCTATTGGCATCAGGAACACGGCCAGCGCAAGCTTCAGCAAGTCTGGAAACCAGCCCTTTCTGATCCCGGTTGGTACCACGGCCATCCATGTTGCCAACGCCCTGACTCTCTCGGCATTTGCCAATGGAAGCATCATCATGCAAAAGCCAGCCACTATACCGACGACAAGCACCCATGTAGGTATCAATCCCAGGTTCAGCTCTCGATTGGCGATCTCAATTGCGCAAGCCACGAAAATCGCGTAGCCGCCAGTAGAGATGTTTCTTGCATTCATGTTGCGATTTCACTCACACAATCCGCTGACATTCCCAGCGAGCGCAGCTGCTGTTTGCGGTCCGTAGACTGCATCAGGAACCAAGCCATGTGCAAGCTGGAAGCGCCTGAGTGCGTGCCTGGTTGCAGGCCCGTCCATGCCGTCTGCAAAGCCGTCGGGCAGGCTTGCGCAATGCTCCATCAACTGATGCTGCAAGGCCTTGATTTCGGGTCTTGAACGGACAACGCACTCTCGTGACCTGCTCCCAAGGTCGCAGCGCAACCTGTTTCGGCCATCTTGCGTGCGCACCATTTCGGATGGCGCACGGTGGCAGTGATAGGGACGGCTGCCGGCATGACAGCCTTGGGAGTTCAAGCCGCCAGAATGCGCGTCCGCCTTTCCACTGGCAAGCAATGACGCTGCAAGGAAAAGCCCTGACAGGAAAAACGTGAACTGCTGCATGGCTCTAATGCTCCACAGTTGATTGCGACGGCTGAGACTTTCATCGCAATTGGCCCCTGTCAACCATGCCCGCGCGACCGCGGCGCGAGCATCTTGAACGTACGTTTTCCATGTTCTACGCATCCTCAATCACGCAAGAAAGGGCATGCAGTGAAGGGCGTCATTTATCGCGCGGCAGTGGCTTCTTTCATTTTGGCCGTTACACTTTCAGTATCAATCATCTTGCAAAAGATGGTTTATGCAATACCCGTCCTGGCTGTTCTGCTGTACCTGTTCGCAGTATTGCCAAATCTAAGCACAGGTTCAACACGGCGCAACGTGGATCAGGAAGGCGTTGAAACTGGACTGGAGGGCAGCTAAACGCGCCACGAGACAAGTCGACGTAAAATGCGTTGAAAAAGTCGCCACAAGCTGAACGCGTCTTGCGCAAGCATGTCTTCCAGATCGCGCTTGGCTGCAACCGCCTTCGCTTCGGAGTTTGTCTTGACCGTTCGAAAATGTCGTCCGTTCCTGTCGTATGCATAAACCACCCATATAGCTCCGCCAGTTCTCAAGTCCAGCGGCCCCTTGATCTCAACTCTTATTGTGTCCTGTCCTCATGTTTGCAACTGCACGCCTGTATCAGGCAGTCGAGTAGTCGCCCCTGCGGTCATGTGCCACGTGTCTTGTTTGGCACAACAATCTTGGAAAGGACGAAACGCAATTGCGGAAACGTGGCGCATTCTTTCAGGCTCCCACCATGCCTCGGGTCACTACAACGGAAGGCACGTTCTTCGCAACCTGGAATCCGTGGAGGTGTGCGCGGCAATCCTGTTCGGAATTGCTGAGAATCAAGAAGGCACGGAGTCCGTCAGCACATTTGAAAGAGTCAGGTTCAACAAACATGCCAACCAGCCGTCGCAGGATCTTCCCGGTCTGCGCCAAAGGGTCATGAAACAGGGAGGTGGCCGAGCGGGTCGGGCTGTTCGGGAACATGGTCGGCAAGCTGCGCAGTCGGTTCGCCGAAAGGCGCATCGAAGGCGTCTCGGACGAATGCGGGCTCGGTCCCAACCCCCGGTGCCGTGGCAGAGGACCAGGTTCCAGAGGCGGTGGAACGGACGTTGAAGACGATGCCGGGGGACGCGACCCGCTGGTCGGTCCGCAGCATGGCCGGGGAAACAGGAGTGTCGCGATCGAACGCGCACCGGAACGAACAGGGTTGCCCATTGCGCCGCATCGAGATCTTTGTCGATGCTGTCGCCGATAAGGGCAGCGGAAGCCTTCACGTTGTCCCGGGCCAGGTGAGCGTGTCTTGCGGTTGTCTGAACCTGCGTGTGACCAAGGAGCTTTCCGATCATCGGCAGCCCCTCCCCAAGCGCCAGCGCTCTCGACGCGAAGGAGTGCCGCAGATCATGGATCCTCACGCCGGGCAGTCCGGCCCGGTCCCTGATGCGCCGCCACGGATGCTGGAGGTCGGTGAGATGGGAGCCGGCCCTGCGGCCGACGATCACCCAAGGGTTGTCGTCGTCGCGGGGCAGGGCGGCCAGCAACCGCACGGCCGACGGCGCCAACGACACCGTCCGGCCGCCCGTCTTGGTGTCCGGCAGGTTCAGTTCGCCGGAGTCCAGGTCGACGTGCTCCCAGCGCAGCTTCTGGATCTCCGAAAGCCGGCAGCCGGTCAGCATGAGCAGGCGGATGGCAATGACTGCCGAACGGGTCTCGGCGCCGTCCTCGAGAATCTCGTCAAGGACGGCGCCGAGGCGCCGGAACTCCTCGGCGCTCAGGAAGCGTTCGCGCTTCTCCTCCTTGAAGCGCTTGACGTGCAGGCACGGGTTCGAGCCGTCCGGGCGGAGGCCCCAGACTTCGGCCATGTTGAACATCTTGGACAGCACGCCGAGCGTCCTGTTCGCCTGGTACGGCGTCCTGCGCATCGAATGGTGCAGTTCGGCGATGTGCTTCCGCTGGATCTCGGTCACCTTGCGGTTGCCGATCCTGGGGTCGACGAAGAGCTCGACGGAACGCCGGTATTCGTGGGCGGTGCTTTCCTTGCAGTGGTCGGGGACGTACTCCTCGAGAAACCGCTGCCCGAGCATCCTGACGGTCGCCGCCTTGCGATCCGCGTCCCGCTGCATGGCAGGGTCGCCGCCCGCCCTTGCCTCGGCGAGCATGGCCATCGCCCGCGTGCGCGCGATTTCCGGGGTCATGGCCGTCACGGGACCGAGGGTCATGCGGCGCACCCGATCTCCTGCACGGAACTGGGTGACAAAGAACTTGCGGCCGGAAGCCCGGACCCGGATGCCGAACCCGGGCAGATCCCGGTCCCAGTGGAAGCGGTCCTTCCCGTCGGCCTTGATGCTGTCGACGACCCGCTTGGTGATCCTGATCTGTGCTGGCATTGCGACTCCCGTGACTGTCTACGTCGGGAGCCATTCTACAACGCTGGGAATCATAAAAACGCAAAAGTGTGGCCGCAATTGGCCGTGATCGGCCCGGCTTTCGTCTCTTGAAATTCCTGTAAGATATGGAAAAATAATACTATTGTCTTGAAATGTCCCTGTCAGGGCAAGGATGGCGAAAGTTATTTAAACAAACTAATGACCTGAAGGTCGCAGGTTCGAATCCTGCCCCCGCAACCAAAAATGTGTTTGAAAACAGTTGTTTGAACATGACGCCTTGCGTTTGAAGCCCACCAGGTCTGACACCGGCAAACAACTGGGAGACATTCGGCATCGCAGTCACGGGAACCTGGAGCCGGAAGTGTCTCCGCCCCTCGCCAGTGGATGACCAGCACTGCCTCGCGGGCGCCTTGTCCGCACCGGCGAGGATGTCAGCGATCAGGGTGCGCAGGAACTGCTGGCGCGCATGTATGGTGGCCGTCGGCGCGTTCCATGTGGCCTCTAGGTCGTCGAGCGGCGCTCGCGTGCGCTGTAGCGGCGTCTCAAGAGTGGCCAGTTGCGCTACCAGGATGCCTGCTTCGAGGACATCAACCGCACCCGGCGGCGCGGCCACAAGCGCAGCGTCGTGCTCGGCCTCGGTAGATTGGTTCACAGCGGCGTATCGCAGTGCCACACATCACTTCGGGCCTGCACCGGTCCGGCCGCAGTGGCATGCGTGCCACGCCACGGAACCCGGAACGCCAGCCCGGTCGCGAGGGCGATGTTTCTGACCCTCTGCGTGCAACGCTCTTGAACGGACAGGCGGACGGCGCTACGCTGACGGCACGGTCGATGCCGCATTCGATATTCCGGCGTGCACCTGTCTTTTCCTGCCGTCGGGATGACATCAGCATCGGCTGCGCGCTGGCGGTTTGGCGGCCGCGCAGGACGGAAACTGGCGGAAAGGCTCTTGATGGCGGGTGTCGAACCTCATGACCGAACGTCAAGGACGCTCCGCCCCGATCCTCCGGGTCGGTGCGACGCTTTTCCCTGTCCTGGACGCAGGGCCGTGGTCCTGGGTGCCGTCGCCGGGCTCCTGTCCGGCTCCGGCGCATGGGCAGCCGGTCGGCCCGAGCCGTTCCTCAGGCTGCGTCACGCGAGCACCGGGGAGGCCCTTTCCTCCCGGTTCGAGAGGTGGGGCAGGCTGGACCCGAGGCAGGTGCGCCGCCTGGAGTGGTTCATGCGCGACTGGCGCGAGGGCCGCTCGATGCCCGTC
>VYCX01000423.1:0-3510 GCA_009843725.1 Boseongicola sp. SB0675_bin_26 | reverse complement strand
TGCGGTCCGGGAGGGCCACGAGGGCGAGATCGTCCTGCATTCCGGGTTCAGGACCAGGAAGACCAACGACATGCTGCGCCGTGCAGGACTCGGCGCCGCGAGGAATTCGTTGCACCTTCAGGCGAAGGCGGCGGACATCTCCCTTGAAGGGCTTCGGCCTTCGCTCGTTGCTGCCGCTGCGCGAAGGGCGGGGCTGGGCGGCGTCGGACAGTACCCCGGATTCGTGCATGTCGACACCGGGCATCTGCGCCACTGGACGGGGTGACCGCGCCCGTGGCCGGAGGCTTGGCTCCGCCCGGACCGATCAGCCGGGCCCCGGCACGTCACGCCGGTTCGGGCGGCCTCATGCACCATGCCGTCCGGTCCTGCTCCTCCCCGGGGCGAAACGATGCCCGGCCTGGTGTGCGGGGCGGGCGTCCTTCGCAGGCTTCAGGGGCGGCGCGTACAGGCCGGTCCGCGCGGACCTGTCGCGGTGTCGGCGACCGCCGCTGGCCGCGACTGCCGCTGTCAGGGCGATTCCCCGATCAACGCGCGCCGCCTGAAGGTGCTGATCCATCCCGCGCCGCTTGTGGTCGACGAAATCGGATACCTGCCGGTGAGCCAGGACGGTGCGGTCCTGTTCTTACAGCTGATCAACGCACGCCACGAAAGGGCCTCGACGGTGCTCACCTCGAACAAGGGTTTCGAGGAGTGGGGCGGCGTGCTCGGCGATAAGGTCATGGTCATGGCGCTCATCGACCAGCCGGCCCATCACTGCCACATCGTCAACATCCGCGGCAACAACTACCGGATGCGCGAGCACCGGGACCTGCTGGGCACGACAGGCCCGGACCGGAACGCGCAGCAGGGCAGCGCGGCATGACGGACCGGGTTCCGCCGTTCGCCGCGCGCCGGCCTCCGGTCGCTTCGTTCCCTGCGTCCGGCGCACAGCGCGGAGAAACGCCTGGGAAGCATCGCTCCCGAACTCGGGCCGCCCTTCCTCAAATAGTATGCAATTTTACTTTGACAAAAGTGAGCAGCTTTATGTTGACGATGACAAATTGAGCGGAATCGAACGGATCACTGCCAGAAAGTCCGGAGACTCTCACCCGGAACGCCCTGGTCACCACGACTCTCCGCAGCTTCCCGGCAGGCTGCATTGACAGGACCTGCGGCCTGCCTTATCTCCGGTCAAGCGGGAGCAAGTGCCGTGGAAGAACGTTACGACAGGAACTGGTTTCGTTTGTGCGAGCACGCGGCGCGACACGAATCTGGGCTGATTCTGGCGTACGCCGTGATCGTCGGCATTGCCGTTGCTGTTCTCGGCGTCATCTGCTTCAGCGACTTTTCCTTGTTCTTCATAAGAGCTTCCTGAAGGCGGCCGCTACGGACGATCTTTGACGGAAACCGAATTCCGTTCAAGCCGGAAGCCCCAATGCGCGTACCTCTCCGGCGTGCCTGACGACCCCGCACGGTCCCGCCTCCCCATCACAGGGAGTCCACCTGTCAGCGTGCTTGGCCGTGGCGCTGCACGGTGCCTGCATCGAACGCGGCGCGGCGCCGGCAATCGGTTCGGCACTGATGCAAAGGCTGGTCGCATGAAAGCCGGACATCGCGGCTTCCCGGCATCGCGGCCCCTGCGCCATGCGGCGGTGGCCGCCGCGCTGGGCCTCGGCTGGTTCTGGAACGTGCCGGCCCCGGTCGCTCCGGCCGCGTCCGCCCAACCCGAGGTCCCGACCCCGGCCGCCCGGGAAGCCGGGATCCGGCGCGACGCGACCGTGCTCGCCAGCCGGATCCTGAAGTGGCACGGCGAGGACCTGCGCGTGGACGAAGGACGTCTCGACCGGCTGGCACGCGAAATCGGGACGGTCCTGAGGCTGGTTCGGGAACGCCATCCGGCGACGGCGGAAATCGCCGCGCGGCCGCTGCCCGCGACGTTGAGTCTCAGAATCGAGGGCGACTTGCGTGACGACATTGCCGAGCGCTGGAGCGGTTCGGGCGCCGGCGCCGAGGTCCCGGCAGGGCACGTGTTCCCGACCGGGCATGCGGCGTTCGACGACCTCAGGGCCAGGCTGGGACTGCTGACCGCCGGGTTCTGGCCGGCCACGGGCGACCTCGAGCTGCGTTTCGCGGCGCGGGCGAACCTGCGCGTCGCCGTCGCGGCGTATTCGGCCGTCGCGGGCGTTGCCCACGTGAAACCCTATTGGCACCGCTTCGAAGGTTCCGACATCACCATGGGGAACTTCGACGGATCATGGCATGTCGTCATGCGCAAGGCGTGGGACGACTGTCCGCGCGGATGCATCAACAGGGAAACGCACTTCTTCGCCGTCAAGGGCGGGCGCGTCGAACGGATCGACGAGAAGCTCTTCCTGGAGGCCGCCATGGGCGCGTCCGACGGGAAAGGGCAACGCGAATGACAGGCTTCCCGACCCGCAGGCCGGCCAGCGCGTTCGCCGAACCGCGGCCCAACGGCTGCCCCTTTTGACACCAAAGCGCTTCTTCCTGCATTGTTGCCTGCGCACACCGCCCTTTGCTGCGTCCAACCGGAAACTAACCGGGTTGTGTGGGACTCGCACCCGCCGCTAAAGCACGCCCGTCAATATCGCGCTGAGACATCCGGAGCCACTCACGTCGGCACCGGGTGCTGTCCCGCAATCGCCTGCCGACAATGCCACCGAGGATCTTCTCATGCCCATGTCCCCGTCCTGGCGTCCGCCCGCGCGCATTCGCGTCAAGACCTTCGGCCTGCACTGGAATGGTGACGCGCTCCTCGCCGCCGAGATCACGCGCGACGACGGCACGCCGATCGGCGTGCGTCCCCTCGGAGGGAGCCTGAACTTTGGCGAACCCTGGGTGGTGGCATTGCGGCGCGAATTCCGCGAGGAACTCGGAGTCGAGCTGTCGTGGATCGGACCGCCCCGGGTGATCGAGAACATCTTCGAGCATGAGGGGGCGACGGGTCACGAGGTCGTCTTCGTCGCCGATGTTGAATTCGCCGACAAGGCACTCGACGCGCCGGCTTCGCTCGAATTCGCCGAGAGCGACGGCACGACACGCAAGGCGCGCTGGTATCCGATGGCAGAGATTCGGTCGGGGCGTCGGCGGCTCCTGCCAGCCGGCCTCGAGACGGCGATGCTGGGTGGGGAGCGGAAGTGAAAGCTCCCACCGCCGTCGACGGGCTTGTCCCCACTCGCAGAAATGCCTCGGATTGTCGCCTGCATTCGCTCGGCTGCCTTGTCTCGGTCATGGCGACATCTTCAAGGCTGCTTCGAAGAAGATCCCGGACCCGGAGTTTACGGATATGAGGGCCCAAGTAATGGAAGAAAGGCCTCGGTCATCGCTGAAAGCGCTTCCCGATCCTCAAGGACGCGCTTGAAGCCGAGTGGCACGTCAGCAACCGACATCCCTCGGCGATCCGTCGGAGCCGTTGCGCTTCTGGTCCGGGACTGCCAGGAGGCGATCGACTATTTCGTCGGCACGCTCGGCTTCACGCTCATCGAGTACACGACGCTTTCGGAAGGCAAGCGA
>VYCX01000505.1 GCA_009843725.1 Boseongicola sp. SB0675_bin_26 | reverse complement strand
CGCCAGCAGACCGAGCGTCAGAAAGCTGAATGCGGCGCCTGCAAACGAAAGGATGAACCGGATCACGCCCCGTCCCGCCATTGCCTTGATCAAACTATATGATGCCTTCATCGACGAAAAAGAAGGGCTGGGCCGGGATTTAGGGGTCCGCCGTGACGTATCTGGCTGCGACCGCATCGCCTTCAAGCCGGATTCGTCCATCCCGCCAACCCCGACCCGCGAGTTGGGCTGCAGCGGCGGTTCGACCCTACGCGGCGGCATCACGGGACCCCATGAAGCGGTTGAGGCGCACCAACCCCTCCACAATGTCGGGAGTCGAGCGCGCGTAGGAGAACCTGATCGTCTGTCCGCCCCTCGCCTTGTCGAAGTCCACGCCGGGCGTGACCGCGACGCCCGCCCGGTCCAGGATCTCTCTCGCGAACACTCGGCTGTCATCGGTAAAGCGCGCAACATCGGCATAAACGTAGAAGGCGCCGTCCGGCGGAGCGATCCGGTCAAACCCGCAGTCTGCCAGGCCCTTGATCATCAGGTCGCGGTTGGCCCGATAGGTTGCCACGTTCCGTTCGAGCTCGTCATCGCAGTCCATCGCGGCAAGGGCGGCAACCTGACTTGCATGCGGGGCGCAGATGAACATGTTCTGGGCGAGTCGTTCGATCGTGCGCACATGCAGCTCCGGAACGACCATCCAGCCGACCCGCCAGCCCGTCATGGAGAAATACTTGGAAAAGGAATTGATGACACAGACATCGTCCGAGACTTCGAGCGCAGTGACAGCCGGGCGCTCGTATTCGAGCCCATGATATATCTCGTCCGAGATGAAATGGGCACTCCGTTCGGCCGCCGCATCAATCAGCGCCGCCAATGCCGGTCGGTCCAGCATCGTCCCCGTCGGATTTGCCGGCGACGCAACGATCAGGCCCTTGATGTCGTCCGGCAACAGGTCCGGCACGGGTTGGTACCGATCCTCGGCATGGGTTTCGACATCGGCCGGAACCAGGCTGAGCGCCCGCAGGATCTGGCGGTATGAAGGATATCCGGGAGATCCGAGCGCCACGCGGTCGCCTGCCTCGAAGAGCGCGGTGAAAGCCAGCAGGAATGCGCCGGACGAACCGGCCGTAACGATGACCCGTTCCGGCGACAGGTCGACACCGTATCGAGACCTGTAGAGCAAGGCGATCTTCTCTCTCAGCTCAGGAATGCCCAGCGCCAGAGTGTATCCAAGCGGGTCCCGCTCCATGGCAACCGCAAGCGCTTGCCGAGCATCCTTCGGTGCGGGCGTGCCGGGCTGACCGACTTCCATGTGTATGATGTGCCGACCTTCAGCCTCGGCCCGCGCGGCCGCGTCCATGACGTCCATGACGATGAACGGGTCTATTTCGGACCGACGGGAAAGGCGCATGAGACTGTCCTCGGTGATGGAGTGTCCTCTGCCAAAGTTGCCGGACCGCGTCAATCACGGCATGAGCCAGGACACGTACGCTTGCCTGGAAACCGGAGCTCCCCGACACATGGGGTCAGCGTGACGGTTGTCCAGCCAAGTTCCGTCCGGCTGGGACGACGCCGCCTCGCAACCCGGAAAGGCTTCAAGAAAGGGCCTTGGATCCGCTCGAAATGCCAACCGAATGGCACCACCGAAGAATTTCTCGAAGAACGTATCGTCTCCAGCCATCGTCGGTTCAATCTCCGAGGCGTTGGGCGGAAAGTGGGCGACCTTCTCCCTGTCCGCGGAAGCGACCCGGCATCGCGCCAAGGACACGATTGAGTGCTCGAATTCATCCCGAATTTCGCACAATGCAAAGACAAATCGCGTCAAGTCAGCAACGCCCGTTGCCCGTCGATCCATCAATTTGCCGGCGAGACGGCCTTGGGTCTACACGAGTCGGTGAAGCCCTTGCGTTCGACCCGCATTCTGCAGATGCTCCGGCAGCAAGTTTTGGAGGTCGCAATGCAATTCAAGGCCATGGGCATACTGTTCCTGACACTTGCAGCACCGATGGCTGCTGCATTCGACATCGAATCCATGTCGGAGGGCGAACGCGCGGCGTTCCGATCCGAAATCCGCGACTACCTGCTCGAATATCCGGAGGTCCTCATGGAAGCCATCTCGGTCCTCGAAGAGCGCCGTGAGCGGGATGCCGTCGCCCGGGACAGCGAAGTGATCGAACGCCTCCACGACAGCATTTTCGACGACGGCTTCAGCTATGTTGGCGGCAACCTGGACGGAGACGTCACGCTGGTCGAATTCCTGGACTACCGCTGCGGCTTCTGCAAGCGCGCCTTCCCGGCGGTGGAAGAACTGGTCGCGAGCGACGGAAACATTCGCTACATCGTCAAGGAGTTTCCCATTCTCGGCGAGCAGTCGACCCTGGCCGCGCGATACGCAATTTCCGTCAAGTTCGTCGCCAGCGACGCTGACTACAAGCGTGTTCACGACACCCTCATGCTGCATGACGGCGCGGTGACAGAGGGTTTCCTGGCCCGAACATCCCGCGAGCTCGGACTTGACCATGACGCGATCACGGAATCGATGGGCAGCGAAGATGTCGCAATTGCAATTGGCAAGAACCATGCGCTGGCCCAAGCGCTGAATGTCCAGGGAACTCCCGGATTCATCCTGGGAGACATCATCCTGCGCGGCTTTCTGGAACTCGAGCAGATGCGGGAGATCGTGGCCGACATCCGAGCGAACCGGAGATAGGGCGGACCGATCAAGGAGCCAAGCCCTTCACGCAGAAGGACGGCACTTCAAGACTGCTGACTACGAAGCGGCTTCGATCTCCGTTGCGCGCCTTTCGACCTGATCGACGATGTGGTCGATCATCTCTTCGTTCGACATCTTGTGGGCCTGCTTCCCCGCCAGGTAGACCATTCCCGATCCGGCGCCGCCTCCCGTGAATCCGACATCCGTCATCAGCGCCTCGCCGGGACCATTCACGACGCAACCGATGATCGAAAGGCTCATGGGCGTTTTCACGTGCTCAAGTCTCTTCTCGAGGATTTCGACGGTCCGGATGACGTCAAAACCCTGACGTGCGCAAGAAGGGCAGGCGATGATGTTGACGCCTCGATGCCTCAGTCCGAGCGATTTCAGGATCTCGCTTCCGGCCTTCACCTCCGCGACCGGATCGGCGCTCAGCGACACCCGGATCGTGTCACCGATCCCCATCCAGAGCAGGTTCCCAAGGCCGATTGCGGACTTGATCGTGCCGGGGACCAAGCCGCCCGCCTCGGTGATCCCGAGGTGGATAGGCGCATCCGTGGCCTCGGCCAATGCCTGGTAGGCGGCGGCCGCAAGAAACACGTCAGATGCCTTGCAGCTGATCTTGAATTCGAGGAAGTCGTTGTCCTCCAGGATCCTGATGTGATTCAGCCCGCTTTCCACCATCGCTTCGGGACACGGCTCGGCGTACTTTTCAAGCAGGTGCTTCTCGAGACTGCCCGCGTTCACGCCGATCCGGATCGAGCAGCCATGCTCCTTGGCCGCCCGGATGACTTCGCGAACGCGATCCTCCGAACCTATGTTGCCCGGATTGATGCGAAGACATGCGGCGCCAGCCTCTGCGGCCTCAATCGCGCGCTTGTAGTGAAAATGGATGTCGGCGACGATCGGGACCGGACTTTCCGCGACAATCTCCCTAAGCGCTCGGGAACTCGGCTCGTTCGGAACCGAAACGCGCACGATGTCAGCTCCTGCCTCCGCAGTCGCCTGAACCTGCGCAACGGTCGCGGCAACATCCGTTGTGTCAGTGTTTGTCATCGTCTGAACGGTGATCGGCGCATCACCCCCTACCGGCACGGAACCCACATGGATCTGCCGAGACTTCCGGCGGTAGATGTTGCGCCACGGACGAACGCTGTTCAGCGACATGTCAGGAAATCCTCCACTGCACGGACACAATCACGGGCGGGCCGGAATTCGCAAGCCATCATTCGCCGCCCGCGGCCTCGGCGACCGAAATGTAGCGGGCCAATTCTGAATCCGACGCAACGTCGGCCGCACCAAAGTTCTCCATTAGCGCTTCGGGCGACAGCTCAATGTCGCGCACCACGGACTGTCCGTTGCCAGCAGGGCCGTGCAGCTGACCATTCACCTCGAAATAGAGCGAGCCGGCATTGCCCGCACGCAGGCGTGCCGGCTCATCCGTGAGAGGAACGTCAAACTTCTCGCCAGCGTCAAGGATCTTTTCGAGTATCACCGTTCCGTCCGGTCCGCGCACGCGCACCCAGCATGGGCGCACTGCCAGAAGTGCGACGGAGGGCCCACTCGGCTCAACTGCCGGAACATCGGGAACGGCCTCCTGAACCCTCGGAAAGTAGGTCATGGGATCGGCGTGCGGCAGATCGAACTCGACTTCCATGCCTGCAAGTGTTGACTGGCTGTACGGCGCCGCAACATCGGCCACGCCTCGCATGCCGGATTCCGGAGCCAATGCCCCGAACGTGTCTGGATCAATCGCGGCGATCGGGCCGTCCCGCGCTACAATCGCAGGAACATCCGCCACTTCCGGCCGGGAAAACCCGTTGATCCCGCCCGACACGGCGACTGCCGAAATGCTGTCTTGCTCCGCCCCGTCCTCCTCAAGGGGAAATGCGGAATTGACCGGATCAAGATCGATGATGACCTGCGGCGTCTGGTCCACCGGTGCGAGACGCACCTTCTGGACCTCCTGCAGGACGATCCAGCCGCCGTAGCCGATTCCGGCCAGAAGCGCGAGCAACGCGGCAATTGACCCCAATGCCTTCGGCTCAAGACTTGACAGCGACGTTTCCCGGTCCATCAAGTATCCGAAGTAACGGCTCGCGATCGGATGCCTGGCGGTCGGCGTCTGCCCGACAGGAGCCCTCAATTCGTCTTTCCTGACGGAATGCTTCAAGTTCTGCCGCTTCTGCGAATCCTGGCCTGTCGGGAGGCAAAACCCGCTTTCCTTGCAAAAGGTCTGGAACGCCCAGTCCGGATCAACGCCCAGATATCCTGCGTATGAGCGAACGTAGCCCGCCACGAAGCTCGGCACGTCGAATACCGACGAATCCGACGCCTCTATCGCGGAGATGTACTCCGCCTTGATCCTGAGCTCGTTCTGGACGTCGAGCAGCGACTTCCCCCTGGTCGCTCTCTCGCCCCGCAAGATGTCGCCAAGACGCGTTTCGAAATCGTCAAAGCCCCTGAGCTTCGACGGGCCTGCAGCGTCAGCTGATACCTGCATCTCCGCGATCATGCGCTGTCCGGACGTAACTGTCTTCCTTAAACATAATGCAACACGGCAAAATTACCAAGACAGCAGTGCGTCCACAACTGCCAAACACAAGACAGGGCGTCATCGCCCGTTGTGCTAAGCCGACAGATCGGATCGATTGAGTTCGCAATGGGACCAAAGCGCGTCCATCGCCTTGATCAGGTGCTCCATGTCATCCTGGCCGTGCACGGGCGAAGGAGTGAAGCGCAGTCGTTCCGTGCCTCGCGGCACGGTGGGGTAATTGATGGGCTGCACGTAGATCCCGTGGTCTTCGAGCAGCATGTCGGAAAGAAGCTTGGTATGCACGGGATCCCCGACGATGACCGGCACGATATGGCTGCCATGATCGATGAGCGGCAGGCCAAGCGCCCTGAGCCGCGTCTTCAGGACATTCGCCTGCACCTGAAGCCTGTCCCGCCTGGCCTGATCCGACTTCAGGATCCGAACCGACGCCGTGGCCCCGGCCGCAATGGCCGGTGCGAGCGATGTCGTGAAGATGAACCCCGGCGCATAGGACCTCAGTGCGTCGCACATCCTGGCGCTTGCGGCGACATAGCCGCCCATGACACCGTATGCCTTCGCAAGCGTGCCGTTGATGATGTCCACCCTGTGAGCCTGCCAGTCCCGCGCGGCCACGCCGCTTCCGCGCCGTCCATACATGCCGACCGCGTGGACTTCGTCCACATACGTGATGGCATCGAATTCCTCGGCCAGGTCGCAGATGCCCTCGATCGGACCGAAATCCCCGTCCATGGAATACAGCGACTCGATCGCGATCAGCTTGGGGGCTGAACGGTCGTCCGCTTCCAGCAACTCGCGCAAATGCGCCAGGTCGTTGTGGCGAAACACCCGCTTTGATCCGCCATTTCGACGCATGCCTTCAATCATCGCCGCGTGGTTCAACTCGTCCGATTAGATGATCAGCCCCGGGAATATCCTGGGCAGCGTGGAAAGCGTTGCGTCATTTGCGATGTAGGCGCTCGTGAACAGGAGCGCGGCCTCCTTGCCGTGAAGGTCGGCCAGTTCGGCCTCAAGGCTCTTGTGATAGAGGGTCGTGCCGGAGATGTTGCGCGTGCCGCCGGAGCCGGCTCCGGCGTCATCGATCGCGTCGTGCATGGCGGACAGCACGTCAGGGTGCTGACCCATGCCCAGATAGTCGTTGCCGCACCAGACCTTGACCGGTTGCTCCGTCCCGTCAGGGCGTCGCCAGGTCGCGTTCGGGAACTGACCCCGGTTTCTCACGATGTCGATGAACGTCCGGTAGCGGCCTTCGTCGTGAAGCCGCCGGATTGCGTCATCAAGGCACGCGGAATAGTCCACTTCCGTCTCCCTCTGGCGGGTTTGGTCCGATCTTCGAATACGAGCCTAATGTCAACGGGCACAGATAACAAATTGACGCGGGCCGAATCGCAAGGAATTTCGCGATTTCAAGTCCCGCCGGCAACCGAAGGCTCTGGACGCCGTCACGAACTTGGCTAACGTGCCCGGAACAGTTTGGGAGGCCACATGACCATCGACGCCGTACTCGCACATGTCGACGACAACCTTGATGCAGCGCTGGAACGCCTGAAGGCCTTGGTCCGCATACCGTCAGTCTCGACGGACCCTGCCTTCAAGGACCACTGCCAGTCGGCAGCGGACTGGCTGGCTGCAGATCTCGCATCCCTTGGGATCGGGGCGGAGGCTCGCAAGACGCCCGGCCATCCGATGGTTGTGGGGCACGTGGGCGACGGCAGGCCGCACCTGATGTTCTACGGCCACTACGACGTTCAACCGGTCGACCCGCTGGAACTCTGGCACCATGACCCTTTCGACCCGATTGTCGAGGACACGCCGGCAGGAAGCGTGATCCGGGCCCGGGGGGCGTGCGATGACAAGGGCCAGCTCATGACCTTCGTGGAGGCGTGCCGGGCCTGGAAGGCCGTCAAGGGCGACTGGCCTTGCAGACTCTCGTTCATCTTCGAGGGGGAAGAGGAATCCGGATCCGCTTCGCTTGTCCCGTTCCTCGAGACGCATGCCGAGGAACTGAGTCAGCCCGATTTGGCGCTGATCTGCGACACGGGACTCTTTGACCGCGACACGCCGGCCATCACGACGATGCTCCGCGGGTTGCTCGGCGAGGAGGTCACGGTCACGGGACCAGACAAGGACCTGCATTCCGGCACGTATGGAGGTGCGGCGATCAATCCGATCCGGGTGCTCGCGCGCATCATCGCGTCCCTGCACGACGAGAACGGCCGCATCACCGTCCCCGGATTCTACGATGGCGTTGATGAACTGCCCGCAAGCATCAGGGCGCAGTGGGAAGGGCTGGGGTTTGATGCAGACGGATTCCTGAAGGGCGTGGATCTTTCGGAGCCGGCAGGGGAATCGGGGCGCAGCGTGCTCGAAATGATCTGGTCCAGGCCCACCTGCGAAGTCAACGGGATCAGCGGCGGCTACACCGGAGACGGCTTCAAGACCGTGCTGCCGTCCAAGACCTCGGCCAAGATCAGTTTCCGGCTTGTCGGCGACCAGGATCCTGTCGCGATCAGGAAGAGCTTTCGCGCCATGGTGCGCGACGCGCTGCCACCCGACTGCAGCGTGGAGTTCGCCGGCCATGGCGCAGCTCCGGCCTCGGTCATGTCCACGGACGACCCCGCTTTCGAGGCCGCCCGGCGGGCGCTCTCGGACGAATGGCCCAATGACGCCGCCTTTGTCGGTTCGGGCGGGTCGATTCCGATTGCCGGATACTTCCGAGAGATCCTCGGTCTTCCGTCCATGCTGATCGGCTTCGGACTCGATGACGACCAGATTCACTCACCGAACGAGAAGTACGACCTTCGCTCGTTCCACAAGGGCACAAGAAGCTGGGTCCGGGTGCTCGACGCGCTGTCCCGCTGAGGCGATCGAGCCGAACCGCAACCCTCGCGGCGAAACACCTGCCTTGGCCCGTCCGACGCAGGACGCGTCCTGCGGACGCAGGATGCGTTCATGCATCCAGCGGCAAAAGGAACCTGCGGAGGGCCTCGGCGGTTTCTCCGGGCGACTGGTCGACGAAGAAGTGCCCGCCCGGCACCAGCCCGACG
>VYCX01000443.1 GCA_009843725.1 Boseongicola sp. SB0675_bin_26 | reverse complement strand
GGGAACGTGACCGTATTGGCGAAGTACCAGCGGCTTGAGGCGGAAGGCATCTGGCGCCGCGGTCCGGACGTGCGGCGCCGGGACGTCATCGTGTCCGTCGGCAAGACGACCATCACGATCTCGACCCCGACTGAAATCACCCTGACGCATTGGTCGCTGCCAGCGATGGAGCGCATGAATCCAGGCCAGATGCCCGCGCTCTACTGTCCGGAAGGAGATGCCAGCGAAACGCTTGAACTCGCCGAGGACACCTTCGTCGAGGCGGTCGAAAAGGTGCTCGAGTCCGTTCGGCGGCGGCAGGGACGTTCGGGGAGCGTGCGCCGGTTCTTCGCCATCGGACTCTTGATTGCCGTTCTGGGCGGTGCGACGCTCTGGCTGCCGGGCGCGATCGCGCGTCACACCGCATCGCTGCTGCCAGACGTGGCGCGCACGTCCATCGGCTCGTCGCTTCTTTCGGAAATGAACCGGGTGACAGGCCCGCCGTGTGGCGCACCGTCCGGAATTCACGCCCTTGAACATCTTCAAGGCCGACTGTTCGGCGCCGAAACCTTGCGGCTCGTGGTCTTGCCTTCCGCGTTGCCCGAAACCGCGCACTTGCCGGGCGGAACCATCCTTCTTGCGCACAAGCTGCTCAAGGAGATGGAAACGCCCGAGATTCTGGCAGTCCATGTCCTGGCCGAAGACATCCGTCGCAACTACAGCGACCCGGTCGCCCGGCTGCTGCATGTGGCAGGGATCAGGGCCATGCTTGTCCTGCTCACCCAAGGAACGGTGCCGGATGAAGCCGTGGCGCGAATGGCGCAACATGTCGTCACGACCGTCCCGTCACCTGTGCCGACAGACGTCCTGATGGACCGCGTCACCGCCGTCGGCATGGCAATCAGGGCGAACGCCGACTTGGAGGACGATCCGGACCAGTCAACAGCGACGGTCGCAACGGCGGTTGCCCCTGCAACGCTTCCCATCCTGGATGACGGGGACTGGATTGCGCTTCAAGGAATTTGCGAGGAATGAGCCCGCCGGCCCGGACGAACGCCGGAGCCGCACTCTGGGGCGCTCCCGCAGGCAAGCGGCACAAGGGACCTGCTCTTGGGAAGGAGCGGAATGCGAACATGCGCAGCTACCGGGTTCCGTACATGCGATCTCCGGCATCGCCGAGTCCGGGGACAATGTAGCCCACTTCGTTCAGTCGCTCGTCCACCGCCGCGGTCACGACAGGCACATCCGGATGCGCGTCCGCCATGCGCTGAACGCCTTCAGGCGCGGCCAACAGGCAAAGGAACCGGACATCGGCGGCGCCCGCATCCTTGACGAGCGCGATTGCCGCAGCCGAGCTGTTCCCTGTTGCAAGCATGGGATCCACCACAATGACCCGCCGCTCCGAGAGCGCCTCAGGCAGCTTGCAGTAGTACTGAACCGGTTCCAGCGTCTCTTCGTCACGATAGAGACCCACGAAGCCGACCCGTGCCGACGGCATCAGGTCAAGCATGCCGTCAAGAAGGCCGTTGCCCGCCCGCAGGATCGATACCAATGCAAGCTTTCGGCCATCAAGAACGGGTGCGTCCATGGGTTCCAGCGGCGTGTGCACCCGCCGGGTCGTCACCGGAAGGTCTCGCGTGACCTCGTAGGCGAGGAGCGTGCTGATTTCGCGCAGAAGCTGCCGAAACAGCCCGGTCGGGGTGTCGGCATCCCTCATGAGCGTCAGCTTGTGCTGGACGAGCGGGTGCTCGACTACGGTCAGGTGCTCTGGCATCGTGATCCCCTTGCCTGTTCAAAGAAAACTTCGGCCCGGCCCGTTCGCCGGCACGCCAAGATGTGCCGCGATCGAAACGGCCAGGTCGGCAAATCCCACATGCCCGATCGCACGCGGGCCAATGCCATGGCCGACGACGGGGACACGCTCTCTTGTGTGATCGGTTCCGCGCCAGGTCGGGTCGTTGCCGTGATCCGCAGCAAACAGGATCAAGTCGCCTCTCCCAAGCCTTTCCAGCACGCGCGGCAGCTGCGCATCGAACCACTCCAGCGCACGAGCGTAGCCCGTGGCATCGCGACGGTGGCCATAGACCGAGTCGAACTCGACGAAATTTGCAAAGGTCAGGCTTCCATCCTCGGCGCCGTCGGCCAGACGGACGAGATGCTCCATCAGTTCGGCATCCGTGCCTCGAGCAACGTCATGAATGCCCTGCATGGAGAAAATGTCCCCGATCTTGCCGATGGCGTGAACCCTGCCGCCCGCCTTGGCGACCCAGTCGCAGAGCGTCGGCGCAGGTGGCGGAATTGCAAAGTCGCGCCGGTTCGGGGTTCTTTCGAACGCATCGCCGGAGCCAGCAAAGGGTCGGGCGATCACGCGGCCCACGCGCATCTCGTGCAGCAGAGTCGCCAATGCCTCGCAGAGATTCAACAGGCGATCGAGGCCGAAGCGCTCCTCGTGCGCGGCGATCTGGAAGACGCTGTCGACGGACGTGTAGCAAATCGGCCATCCTGTCCGCAGGTGCTCTTCGCCCAGGCGCTCGATGATCTCGATGCCGGAGGCGTGGCAGTTTCCCAGCGTGCCCTCGGTGCCGGCAAGTCGGGCCGCCTCAGTCATGATCTCGGCCGGAAAGGCCGGAATTGCGTTCGGAAAGCAATGCCAGTCCCATGGCACCGGCGTTCCCGCAAGCTCCCAGTGGCCCGACGGCGTGTCCTTCCCCCGTGAGACTTCGGTCGCGGCTCCCCAAAGGCCGACCGGTTCGGTCGCGAACCCAGGCATGTCCGCACCTGAGGCCAGCCTGACCGCCTCGCCGAGGCCCAGGGCCCCGAGAGTCGGCATGTTGAGCGGACCTGTTCGCCCCTCTTCGGCAAGTCCTGCGGCGCAGGTCTCCGCTATGTGGCCAAGCGTGTTGGCCCCGGTATCAGGAACCGCCCCGTTGAAATAGCCATCCGCGTCCGGCGCGCCTCCGGCTCCGACACCGTCCATCACGATCAGGAAGGCACGCGGCATCAGCCGATCCGCCCCATGACCAGCGGGCCTGCGTCCTCCGCCACGCCGATGCGCACTGCAGAGAGGAACGCCCTCTCCGCCGCATCCGCAGCCGTGTCATCCGCAGCGTGCAGCCTGGCCAGCGGATCTCCCTTGGCCACCTCGGCCCCAAGCGGCAGGATGTCCGAGAATCCCACGGCGGGATCAATGCGGTCGCCGTCACGCATGCGCCCGCCCCCGAGGCGCACCACCGCCATGCCGATCACGTGCCCGTCAATCGCGGCAACCTGGCCAGCCGCAGGCGCAGCCACTTCGCGAACGACCCTGGCGGTCGGCAGGCACGACTGCCATCCTGCGCTGAACTCCGCCGGACCGCCAAGCGCAGCGACCATCGCATCGAACCTGGCTGCCGCCTCACCCGACCGGATTGCCCCGCGCAACCTGTCCCTTGCGACCTCGGGCGCCTCCTCGACGCCAGCCATGACAAGCAGCTCGGAACCAAGCGTCAAAGCGAGATCGACCCACCGCGCGCTTCCGGCTCCGGTCAGTGCGCGCATCACTTCGACGACTTCAAGGGCATTTCCGGCGGCGGGCGCCAGTGGCTGGTTCATGTCCGTTATCAATGCAACCGTCGGGCATCCTGCACCATTGGCAGTCTCCACCAGCGAATTCGCGAGTGCCTTCGCCTCCTCCATTCCGGTCATGAACGCGCCGGATCCGCATTTCACGTCGAGAACCAGCGCGCCCAGCCCTGCCGCAAGCTTCTTCGAGAGGATCGAGGCCACGATGAGATCAATGCTCTCGACCGTTCCGGTGATGTCGCGCACCGCATAGAGCCGCCTGTCCGCGGGCGCGATCCGGCTGGAGGCTGCCACGATCACTGTGCCGGTCTCCTCGACAATCCTCCGAAACCCGGCCTCGTCGATCTCCGTCGAAACACCCGGGATCGCCTCAAGCTTGTCCAAGGTGCCCCCGGTGTGCCCGAGCCCCCGACCGGATATCATCGGGTTCGCCACGCCGACCGCAGCCAGCGCCGGCGCCAGCAGGAGCGACACGCAATCCCCAATGCCGCCGGTCGAATGCTTGTCGACGACCGGCCTGTCGACATCCCATGCCAGCACGTCACCGCTGTCGCGCATCGCAAGGGTGAATGCGACCCGCGCCTCTTCGGAGAGGCCGCGCAGGCAGACGGCCATGGCAAATGCGCCGGCCTGCGCGTCGGTCACCGCTCCGCTGGCAAGGCCGGCAGCGAACCAGTCCAGTTCATCCTTGTTCGGCTGGCCTCCGTCCCGCAGCCTTTCGATGATCGTGCGTGCATCCATTCAGGCATCGCCCATCTGGGAGCTGTCGAAGGCGCCCGGCAGCAGTTCCGCCACGTGCATCGTCAGTCTCCTGCCACCAACGGTTGCCATCGTGACTGTTGCCGCCGGATCGGCGAATTCGAGCAGCTTCTGTCGACAGCCGCCGCATGGCGCAACCGGCTCCGGGCCATCCGCGATGACGGCAATCTCCACGAAGCTCGTCTCGCCCGCGGCAACCATGGCCGCGATGGCGCCGGCTTCCGCGCACGTGCCCTCCGGATAGGCGATGTTTTCCACGTTGCAGCCGGAATGCACCCGTCCCGAAGCCGAACGAAGTGCGGCACCGACCTTGAATCCGGAATAGGGCGCGTAGGCGTTCTTGCGCACTTCATTGGCCGCCTTGATCAAGTCCATGGACCGCTCCAGTTTCGGCAAAGGTGGCGCGGCCATGCATGGAACGCAATAGCCGGTCAGGCTTGCCCAATTGCATTCTGCAACGCAGAGTGGCGTCGTTTCGATGCCAGGGCGGCAGAACCGAACCTGCCGAGCCTGCGGATGAGGCGCCGAACGACCTGTCTGGAGGCACACAATGTCTGAAGATCCGCGCGAGACCGCTCTAAGGCAAGCGGCGCTGGAGTACCACGAACTGCCCAAGCCCGGCAAACTGGAGATTCGGGCCACCAAGCCTCTCGCCAGCGGGCGCGACCTTGCCCGCGCCTACAGCCCGGGCGTGGCGGAGGCCTGCCTGGAAATCCAGTCCGACCCCATGAACGCGCGCCGATTCACGGCGCGCGCGAACCAGGTTGCCGTGGTCACCAACGGATCAGCGGTGCTCGGGCTTGGCAACATCGGCGGACTTGCCGCCAAGCCGGTAATGGAAGGCAAGGCGGTCCTGTTCAAGAAGTTTGCAAACATCGACTGCTTCGACATCGAGCTGGACGAAAGCGACCCCGAACGACTCGCCGAGATTGTCTGTGCGCTCGAACCGACATTCGGCGCAATCAATCTTGAAGACATCAAGGCGCCGGACTGCTTCGTCGTCGAGCGCATATGCAACGAACGAATGAACATCCCCGTGTTTCACGACGACCAGCATGGCACCGCCATCGTCGTGGGCGCCGCCGCAACCAACGCGCTCCACGTTGCAGGAAAGGCGTTCGAGGACATCAAGGTGGTGTCGACCGGCGGCGGAGCAGCGGGAATCGCCTGCCTGAACATGCTCCTCAAGCTGGGCGTGAGGCGCGAGAACATCTGGCTCTGCGACCTGAAGGGGCTGGTGCATGAAGGGCGCAAGGCCGACATGACGCCGCAAAAGGAGGAATTCGTGCAGCCGGGCGGGCCGAGAACGCTGGACGACGTCATCGTCGGAGCGGACCTGTTCCTGGGCCTTTCGGGTCCCGGGGTCCTCTCCAAGGACATGGTCCGCAAAATGTCCGGACCGCCCATCATCTTCGCGCTGGCCAATCCGGTGCCCGAGATCATGCCGGAAGAGGTGCGGGAGGTTGCGCCAGACGCGATCATTGCCACCGGACGCTCGGACGTCCCCAACCAGGTCAACAACGTGCTTTGCTTTCCGTTCATCTTCCGGGGAGCGCTGGATGTCGGCGCGACCACGATCAACGACGAGATGAAGCTGGCCTGCGTCAACGGGATCGCCCGCCTTGCGCGAACGACCACGAGCGCCGAGGCAGCCGCCGCCTACAAGGGCGAGGAACTTACGTTCGGGCGCAACTATCTCATTCCCAAGCCGTTCGACCCGCGCCTCATGCGGGTGGTGGCGTCCGCCGTCGCCCAGGCCGCAATGGACACCGGCGTTGCCACCCGGCCGGTCAAGGACATGGACGCCTATCACCACAAGCTGAACGCGGCCGTCTACAGGTCCACGATGATCATGCGGCCGGTATTCGAGGCGGCGTCTACCGCAAGCCGACGCATCGTGTTTGCGGAAGGTGAGAACGAACGCGTGCTGCGCGCCGCCACGGCCATGATCGAGGAGATGTCGGACACCCCCATTCTCATCGGACGTCCGGAGGTTGTGGAAAGCCGAATCGAACGGCTAGGGCTGCCAATCCGGCTGGGCGAGAACTTCGATCTCGTGAACCCGGAAAGCGACCCCCGTTATCGCGACTACTGGACCACCTATCACGGGCTTCTGGAGCGACGCGGCGTGACGCCGGAGCTTGCCCGGGCCATCATGCGCACGAACACGACAGCCATTGGCGCAGTCATGGTGCACAGGCAGGAGGCCGACAGCTTGATCTGCGGCGTGTTCGGGCAGTATCTCTGGCACCTGCGCTACGTGAGCGAGGTTCTCGCGAGGGACGGGCTTCACCCGGTCGGGGCTCTCAGCCTCGTGATCCTCGAAGACGGTCCGCTGTTCGTGGCTGACACGCATGTCCACCCCGAACCCACGCCCCAGCAAATCGCTGACGTCGTCCTGGGTGCCGCAAGGCACGTGCGCCGGTTCGGCCACGAACCGAAAATCGCGCTCTGCAGCCACAGCCAGTTCGGGAACCTCGACTGCGACACCGGCGAGCGGATGCGCCAGGCCATGGCAATGCTGGATGCCGAGCCCCGCGACTTCGAATACGAGGGCGAAATGCACACGGACACGGCTCTCGACGTGACGATCCGCGAACGGATCATGCCGCATGCACGGTTCGACGGACCGGCAAACGTGCTCATATTCGCGAATCTCGACGCGGCGTCCGCCGTTCGAAACATTCTCAAGATGAAGGCGGGCGGGCTTGAGGTTGGCCCGATCCTGATGGGCATGGGCAATCGGGCGCATATCGTCACGCCGGCGGTGACGGCTCGCGGCCTTCTGAACACAAGCGCGTTGGCGGGAACGCCCGTTGCGCAATATGGTTGAGCCAGTCGATGCCGGGGCGCGACAATTGAGCGGCTGGACATCCGCCGCCGAATTGCACATGCGCAAGGCAGGCGAACACTGGCTGGGAGGATGGATGGATGGGGTACAAGGAAGTTTACGCGTCTTGGAAGTCTGACCCCGAGGCATTCTGGCTTGAGGCCGCCGAGGCCATCGACTGGAACCGCAAGCCGACGCGCGCGCTGAACGACGGGAATGCGCCGCTCTACGAGTGGCTGGACGACGGACTGGTCAACACCTGCTGGAATGCCGTCGACCGGCATGTCGAAGCCGGCCGTGGCGAACAGGACGCCATTATTCACGACAGCCCGGTGACCGGCACAAAGTCGCGGATCACGTATGCCGAGCTTCGGGACAGGGTTGCGCGGCTCGCCGGCGCTCTCGCTGCAAAGGGCGTGTCCAAGGGTGATCGCGTTGTCATCTACATGCCAATGATCCCGGAAGCCCTTGTGGCGATGCTGGCTTGCGCCCGGCTCGGCGCCATCCATTCGGTCGTCTTCGGAGGATTTGCCGCCAACGAACTTGCTGTCCGGATTGACGATGCCGCACCAAAGGCTGTCATCGCCGGTTCCTGCGGAATCGAGCCGGGCCGCATCGTCGAGTACAAGCCCCTTCTCGACGCCGCCATTGACATTGCGAGGCACAAGCCTGAATTTTGCGTGATCCTCCAGCGCGAACAGGCACGCGCCGCAATGATCGACGGCCGAGACCTCGACTGGGACAAGTTCCAGGACGGCGTCACCCCGGCCGAATGCGTGCCCGTCGAAGGCAACCATCCGGCGTACATCCTCTATACGTCCGGCACGACCGGTGCGCCGAAGGGCGTCGTTCGTCCGACGGGCGGACACCTGGTGGCGCTCAACTGGACCATGAAGAACATATACGACGCAGACCCGGGCGACGTGTTCTGGGCTGCATCCGATGTGGGCTGGGTCGTGGGCCATTCCTACATCTGCTACGCACCGCTGATCCACGGCAACACCACAATCGTGTTCGAGGGCAAGCCGGTCGGAACGCCAGATGCGGGGACGTTCTGGCGCGTCATCCAGGAGCATGGCGTCAAGGTCCTCTTTACCGCGCCGACGGCGTTTCGGGCCATCAAGCGCGAGGATCCGAATGGCGAACTGATCCAGGACTACGACCTCTCGGGGCTCAAGATCCTGTTTCTCGCCG
>VYCX01000334.1 GCA_009843725.1 Boseongicola sp. SB0675_bin_26 | reverse complement strand
AGGTTCCGATAACAATAAGGTTCCGACAAGGCTGGTAATCGGAACGTTCCGATTACCAGTCCAGGCTGTCGGTGCTGGCCCCGTTCTTCGCGATCTTCCTCGCGCATCGCGTCGGTGTCGGGACCGCGGAGATCAGCCTGCTCTTCGCCACCTATTGCGCGACGCGGGTCTTCAGCGAGGTTCCCTTGGGACTGCTCGCCGACTGGATCGGAGAGACGCCGACGCTGCGCCTCTCAAGCGTTCTGGCACTGGCCGGCGTGGCCTGCCTCGCGTTCGGGCCACTGCCCGCGCTCTTCCTCGGGCAGGCGCTCTTCGCGCTTTCCGAGAGCGCAAGCTCGGGCGTGCAGGAGTCGTTGCTGTACAGGCTGTGCGACGACGGGAACGAGGGAGCCCTTCCTCCCTACCGCCAGGCGCAGCCGGCATTCACCTCCGTCGCCTGGACCGGAGTCGTGACCGCCGGCGCGCTCGGCACGTTGGTGGCGACCGCGTCGCTGGAACTGCTTGGAGGCACTGCCGTCGCGGTGGCGGCTGCCGCCTTCCTGCTCTCGCTGCTCCTGCCTCACGCGCGGGCTCCGCGTGATCGAGCGGAGACGGAAGCCCTGCGCCTGCGGCAGCTCTTCCAGGCACGCGCGGACGCTGCGGAGTTCAGGGTCTGGTTTTTCGCCGGGGCCTGTTCCGGCTTCGTGCTCCCGGGGACGTATTTCACGAGCCAGCCGCTCCTGAACGAACTGGATCTGGCGGGACCGGGCAACGGACTGCTGTACAGCACGGTGACCGTCTTCGCGGCCTGGGGCGCGCACCTGACCACCCGCGTCAACGCCATGTTCCGGTCGTGGCATGCGGCAACGGCCGCCGCGCTGGCGCTCGCCGTCCTCGGCATCCTCGGATTGCGCTTCAGCATGTCGCTGGCCACGGTCTTCGTCGCGATGGCGGCGTTGCGGTTTGCCTGGGGATGGCTGGAAGCGACCTGCACGACCGCCGTCAACGAGAAAGTCCCGATCGACGGTCTCCGCGCCACGATCCTGTCCGTGCAGTCGCTCCTCGCAGGACTTCTCAGCGTCACTGCGCTCCTTGCCTTCGCCGGCCTTGGCCTGTCCGCCGAGAGCATGCTCGTCATCATGGCCATAATCGCCGCGGCGGGCACGGCGTTGACGTTTGTCGTCCTTGCCCGACGTCCAAGACACTATGGCAGCGATCCCAGGTCCTGAGGCTCTCATGATGATCGCCTGGCCAGACGGGCAGGCGGTTCTTGCTGGATCGGATGCCGCAGATGACCTCGCCGTCGCCCAGGAAACGATGCCGACATGCCTGACGCGCCCGCCCGGATCGAGTCCACGCGTCCGAAACAGTCCCTGGAAACACTCGGCAATGTCGCCCTGGACCTCCCCTCCGGCCATTCAGGCCCGGAACGCCCTCCTGAACTGCTGGGCGCCGTTCGCACACAGGATCCACCTTTCGTCCCAGTCGGGTCGTCTCAAGCGGGCCCGTCATGTCGCGGGAACGGGAGGCGCAGGATGTCCATTAGCTCGTTCCTGGCTTCGCGGATGGCCTCAAGCCATGGCAATCCTGCGGGTGCCGGAACCGACATGAGGGCATCATGGCATGGACCGAGGCAACGCAGGCGAGCCACGGAAGCGCAATGTGGATCAATAGCGCTCGGCGAACGCCGAACGGTCAAACGGCGGAGGGCCGTTCTCCGCGAAATACTCCTCCGCCCTGACAATCCGGCCGTGCCGCACCTCAAGGAAAGACACCGCGAAGAAGGAGGTCTCGCCGTCACTGATCTCCGTCACGGTCACCACGGCATCGGCGCACTCGTCGATTCGTCGGACCGTGCAACGCCAGTCGCCCGGATAGCTTTCGTTGAGGGCGATGAAGTTCCCGGGGCCGCGGATGTGCTCTCTAGTGTTAGGCCAATGCGCCTCAAAGTCTTCGGACAGCAACGGCAAGGCATCCCGGAACCGCCTCTGGTCGAAGCAGCGCCATAGCTCGATCGCCACATCCCGGCCCTGCCGCCTGGCTAACGGTGCGCCGGGTCGATTCATCCGTCTTCCTCCCCTGCTCGTCGCCTTGCCCGGGATCCTGACCGGGTTCGTCCCGATTGCACGCGGGGACGGTCGGCTCCCTGTCCCTACGTCTGCATGACATCGTACAGCGCAGACGGGGACAACCCTGTCGCCCTCGCAATTGCGGTCCGTGAGACGCCGAGCCCGGAAAGCCGGCGGATGTCCTCTTCCCTGCCGGCAAGGCATGCCAGATCCAGCAGTCCCGCCAGTTTTCCGGGTTGCCCCTTCACGGCCCTGGCCAAAACGAGCCGTTTCCGGGCGCGTTGGGACACGAAGTCGCTCCCGGCCCCGGCGAAGGGTGCAAACAGCGCTGGACTCAAGATGGAGGAATTGCATTGACGGCCGGTCAATGCCCCCACGCCTCGCAGCGCTCCGACGCCATGAAGGAGCACAGCTCCGTTGCCTCGTCTTCGGTAAGCCTCACGCCCGTCGGGACGAGGCTCTCCGTGCGGTCAAGTCGGAACGTGCAGAAGTTCTGCCGGAATTCGCACCAGACGGAGAAAATCCAGCCATCGGGCAAGCCGACGGGCCGATCGCGATGCGTTCGCCGGTGCGCGGGTTCCGGCCCTCCCGCGCCGACCGGCCGTTCCTCGTGCATTGCTGATTCCAAATCACGCCAAATTCTCGGCCTTGCAACGAAACTCAGAAGGAATACCGCAGCGACACCCGGAGACCGTGGCTCCGGATACGCGCCCACGTGGGAGCCAGATCAAGCGCAATTGGGTCGCGGCTGCCGTCGCGCCACATCACTCCGCCTTCGCCCATTCCGGTGTGGACCTCGCCGAGATCTGTGTAGCGCCACGCCACATCCAGACCAAGCCGCTCATTCAGCGGCACCGAGACTCCAGCGGTCGCCATCCAGGCCAGGTCCGTCCGGCTCCCGCCCCGCACGCTCGTCGTTGTCGCCGGAAACGTCATGGTGGTCATGCCGATCCGGTTGCGCACGGCACCAACGCCCGCTCCGACGTAGGGCGTGATCGCCGCACTTCCGCCCGACCCAAGTTCCGGAAAATCGGCAAATGCCGCCAGCATGCCGGACACCGACGAGACGTCCGCGGCCACCGACTGCTGTCGATCCGGCGCGAGAAAGTTGGCACGGCCCTCGAAGCCGTAGCGTGGCCGATGTTCCACCAGAATCTCGTAGCGCATCGCGCCTGCGGGTGCGTAACCAAGCCCGAGTTCCAGCACCGCTATCCTTCCAAAGTCGCCGAGGGAATGGCGAGGCGCGCCATCGCGATCCGTTCCGCAGCCGTACAGCGCCGCCGGCAAGGTGCTGGAACAGTCGATGTCGGTGAAGGCAGCATCGCTGGCCCAGTCAAGTCCAAGACCGCCCCGCAGATAGAATTCGTCCGCGCCTGCAGCTCCTGGACACAATGACATCGAAGCAAGAGCCGTGACAGTCGCAAGCCGGGACAACGCATTCAGGCATCCGCGAGGTATGGCCAAGGCCCCAAAACGACGGTGTCCCGGACAGGCACGCACCGTTGCCGCACGCTCGACGCCGAGCATCCTGGCTGGCGGCCGTCCTGCGATGCTGCCTCGTCCTCGTGCGTTCATGTGATTGATTTCCCTGCCCGTTCAACTGCAACTGGTGCCGCAAAGAGGGCAAACAGGCGCATTACGGCTTTTGCCATGTGCATTTGCTGGATGTGTCAGCGTGGTTTGCGGGAAGGTATCGTGCCACATAAGTGCATTCGCCCGAAATACCGGCATATTTTCCGGTTCCGCCCATGATCTCAGCCCGACCCTCGCCGCCACCGCTTTCGGCAATGTCGCCTTCCTTGCGACGGGCCAGAAGATAAAACTCGTCACCCGTGACATCCGTGTGCGTGCATGGAGACTCCACTTCAACGACACCGTTTCGCATTGTGCGAACGAACACGACACACCTCGCGATGATCGTCTCGCCTTTGACAAAGGGCGGACCGCTGCTCTCCAGGATCGTGCTGGTTCCAACGAGCGTTCCGGCAGTGACTGCGCCCCCCGCATGATCAATGGTGGTGTAGTCTTGAACGTAGCTTTGCAGGCTGCGAAAGCTGCCCGCTTCCTGCGCATCAGCGGTACCGTGCAAAACAAGCAGCGTCGACATCGCAATGGCGGCTGCACGCATGGCTTTCAATCCCATCACGGCAGTTCCTTTTCTGTCCTGTTCGTCCCTCATGTTGGCCCTTGATGTCCCTAACAGTCTGTCGTTCTTGGGTCGAGCGTGACCGCAACCCTTCGTTCCGGGGACTGTCAGACGGATCGCCTTGGGGATCAAGCATGGATTCGGGAATTCTCCGTTGTCGTCGCGTCCTGCTGCAGGATCCCGCCCGAGACTTTGCGGGCCTTCCCGGCTGGAGGCCCCGTTCGTGCGCAGCCTGTTAGGGCGGACGAGCTTCACCTCCGCGCGTGGCATTGGCGCATCCGACGCATTGCGCAGATACCGCCTCCACCAAGGCAACCCGAGGCGCCGGCCCTTCGATTCAACCTCGCGGCATCGCCGAACCCTGCGGATACGAGCAATCCGGGGTTGACGATGCACACCCCGTGTCCGACACCCTCGAACATGGGAGCCGCGCGCCTGACCATCGATCTTGACGCCATTTGCGCGAACTGGCGCGCACTTGACGCCCTGTCGGACAACGAAGTGGAGACGGCTGCCGTCGTCAAGGCCGACGCATACGGAATCGGGGCGGCCCGCGTTGCGAAGGCGCTGGCTGAAGCAGGCGCGAGGAGCTATTTCGTCGCCCTTGCAGAGGAAGGCGTCGCGGTCCGCGACGTGCTTGGCAACCTGCCCGACATCTACGTGTTTGCCGGCCACATGGAAGGCGAATCCGATACGCTGGTCTCGGCACGCTTGATCCCGTTGCTCAACGCACCGGACCAGATGTCACGCCATGCCGCGAATGCGCCCGCACATCCCTTTGGCGTTCAAATCGATACCGGCATGAACCGTCTGGGCTTTGAGCCTTCAGAATGGAGCGACTGCAAGGGCGAGATCCTGGAGTCAGGACCGCTCCTCGTCATGAGCCACCTCGCCTGCGCAGACGAACCCGATCATCCAATGAATGCGCGGCAACTTGATGCATTTCGCGGGATGACCGACGGAATTTCACGCCGCCGTTCGCTGGCCGCCACCGGCGGAATTCTCCTCGGCCCGGAGTATCATTTCGACCTTACCCGACCGGGCGTCGGGCTCTACGGCGGCCAGCCATTTTGCGAGGCCCGGCCAGCCATCCGTCTCGATGTGCCGGTCATCCAGACCAGGACCGTTCAGCCCGGCGAAACCGTGGGCTATGGCAATGCCTGGACCGCGGCCGTCCCGACCAAGGTTGCCACGATCTCCGCCGGATACGCAGACGGACTCCTGCGTGCGGCGGCGCCCGGAGCCGTGGTCTTCGCCGGGCACACGCCCTGCCCCGTCGTAGGACGCATATCGATGGACCTCGTCACCGTGGACGTGAGCGGACTGCACAAGGTGCCGGCATCGTTGCAGGTCATCGGCCCAAATGCGTCGGTTGATGACTTCGCCGAAGCCGCCGACACGATCGGATACGAAATCCTGACATCCCTCGGAACACGCTACGAACGCGTATACTTGCCGCAATGAACGTCCTGGCCATCATCGGACGGGCAGTGCTCGCCATGCTCGCTGCAATCGGCCGGGTCACGCTGTTCGCCATCGATGCCGTCAGCCATTTGGGACGCCCTCCCTACTATCCCCGCGAGTTCGCGCAGGCGCTGGTGCAGATTGGCTACTTCTCGCTTCCTGTGGTCGGACTCACCACCATCTTCACCGGCGGCGCGCTCGCCCTCCAGATCTATGCCGGCGGTGCGCGCTTCTCGGCCGAGGCCGTCGTGCCCCAGATCGTTGCGATCGGCATGGTGCGCGAACTGGGGCCGGTTCTTGTCGGCCTCATGATCGCCGCCCGCGTCACCTCCTCGATCGCAGCCGAAATCGCCACGATGAAGGTCACGGAGCAGATCGATGCCCTGATCACACTGTCGACCAATCCGGCCAAGTACCTGACGTTGCCTCGCGTCCTCGCAGCAACGGTCGTCATGCCGTTCCTGGTTGGCGTCGGCGACATCATCGGAATCATGGGCGGCTATCTCGTCGGCGTCGAGCGGCTGGGTTTCAACGCCGGAACCTATCTGAGAAACACCATTGACTTCCTGGAGCCGCTGGACGTCGTCTCGTCGCTCACCAAGGCAGCCGCCTTCGGCTTCCTTGCCGCCCTGATGGGATGCTATTTCGGCATGCGATCCGGCCGGGGCGCACAAGGCGTCGGGCGGGCAACCAAGAGCGCGGTCGTTGCCGCGAGCGTGCTGATCCTCGCCGCCAACTTCGTGCTTACAGAACTGTTCTTCTCGGCATGATCGAACTTGTGGATGTACATAAGGCCTTTGGCGCGAACACGGTTCTGACCGGAGTCAGCCTGACCCTGCGGAAAGGCAGGAGCATGGTGATCATCGGCGGCTCGGGCACGGGCAAGTCGGTGCTCCTGAAATGCGTGCTGGGGCTCGTTCAGCCAGACAAGGGCGCGATCAGCGTGGACGGGACCGACGTCACCAATCTCCGGCAGGGCACGCCCGAACGGGACGCCTTCCTCGCCCGGTTCGGAATGCTCTTCCAGGGCAGCGCACTCTTCGATTCCCTTCCTGTCTGGCAAAACGTGGCGTTCCGGCTCTTGCGCGGATCCCTCAAGAAGCCGCGGGCCGAAGCGCGTGACATCGCGATCGAAAAGCTCCGCCGAGTCGGGTTGTCGTCCGATGTGGCAGACCTGTTTCCGGCCGAGCTTTCGGGAGGCATGCAGAAGCGCGTAGGTCTTGCGCGCGCCATCGCCACCGAACCCGAGATCATCTTCTTCGACGAGCCGACGACCGGGCTCGACCCGATCATGGCCGGCGTCATCAACGACCTGATCCGCGGGATTGCCAGCGAGATGGGCTCGACCGCCATGACCATCACCCACGACATGTCGAGCGTCCGGGCGATCGCGGACGAAGTCGCAATGCTCCATGACGGCATGATCCAGTGGACCGGACCAGCCAGCGAAATGGACAGCTGCGGCGATCCGTGTGTCGCGCAGTTCATCGCCGGCAGCGCCGAGGGACCGATCAAGACGGTTCGTTGAGGCCCATGCCCATGCCGCAGTTCGGGCCGTCGGGTCGGGCGGCATGGGAAGAGACCTCCGCCAATCCGCGCAAGCCCCGGGGATCTGCGCATCCGCTCGTCGTGCAGAATCGCGTATCAACTCCGGCAGGTCAGGCGACATTCCTGCGCGATACCTGCTTGTCTCGCCCTTTCGGCACAGGCAAGAAGGCGCCATGACGAAGTCGATGCGCCTCTCCTGCGCGAATTGCGGCGCCGTGCATGCCAAGTGGTCCGGACGTTGCGACGAGTGCGGCGCGTGGAACTCGATTTCCGAGGATGCACCGCTATCGACCGGACCTGGAGCCAAGGGTCTTGGCCCAGTACGCGGCAATGCCGTTCCGCTCAGCGACCTTGCGAGCGAGGACGAACCTCTTCCGCGCGACAATTCGGGCATGGCCGAACTCGACCGGGTTCTCGGCGGCGGGCTCGTTCCCGCAAGTGCCGTCCTTGTGGGCGGCGACCCGGGCATCGGCAAGTCGACGCTGCTTCTGCAGGCCGCGGCGGCCTATGCGCGAAAGGGGCTGCGGGCGGCCTACATCTCGGGGGAAGAAGCTTCCAGCCAGATCAGGCTGCGTGCCAAGCGCCTTGGCCTGACCGATGCTCCGGTGCAACTCGCCGTGGAAACCGACCTTCGAAACATCCTGACGACCCTGGAAGAGGAGAAACCCTCCGTCGCCGTGATCGATTCGATCCAGACCGTTTGGCTGGACACGGTCGAAAGCGCGCCAGGCTCGGTCTCGCAGGTGCGTGCGGCGACTCATGAACTCACGTCTTTCGCCAAGCGCAAGGGCATCAGCGTGGTGCTTGTGGGCCATGTCACCAAGGAAGGCCAGATTGCGGGTCCGCGCGTCATCGAGCACATGGTCGACACGGTGCTCTACTTCGAAGGCGAGCGCGGACACCAGTTCAGGATCCTCCGCGCCGTCAAGAACAGGTTCGGACCGGCTGACGAGATCGGGGTGTTCGAGATGACCGGCACCGGTCTTGCCGAAGTCGCGAATCCGTCCGTACTGTTCCTTTCCGACCGCGACGCTGGCAGCCCCGGCACGACGGTCTTTGCAGGCATCGAGGGCACCCGACCCGTCCTCTGCGAAATCCAGGCACTGATCTCCCCAGCCCCGGCCGGCAGCGCCCGGCGCTCGGTGGTCGGCTGGGACGGCGGTCGGCTTGCCATGATCCTGGCGGTTCTTGAAGCGCGATGCG
>VYCX01000151.1:3831-8412 GCA_009843725.1 Boseongicola sp. SB0675_bin_26 | reverse complement strand
TTTCCTCGATTCGCAGCTTCGGCATGCCGGTGGCAACCGCCTTGGTCATGCCGCCCATTTCCTCGATTTCCTCCATGAGCTCCCAGGCCTTCTCGGCCAGCTGGGCCGTGAGGGTCTCGACATAGTACGACCCGGCCAGCGGATCGACGACATCCGCGATTCCGGTCTCTTCCTGCAGAATCAACTGCGTGTTCCGCGCGATCCTTGCGGAGAAGTCCGTCGGCAGCGCAATCGCCTCGTCGAGCGCGTTCGTGTGCAGTGACTGCGTACCGCCCAAGACCGCGCTCATTGCCTCGTAGGCGGTCCGTATCACGTTGTTGTAGGGATCCTGTTCCTGGAGGCTCACGCCCGAGGTCTGGCAGTGTGTCCGCAGCATCCTGGACCGAGGGTTGCGCGGTCCGAACTCGTCCATGACCCGGCTCCACAGCAGCCTGGCCGCGCGGAGCTTGGCGACCTCCATGAAGAAATTCATGCCGATGGCAAAGAAGAAGCTGAGTCGCCCGGCGAACGTGTCCACGTCCATGCCGCGCGCGATCGCCGCACGGCAATACTCGCGGCCGTTCGCAAGCGTGTAGGCAAGCTCCTGCACGAGGTTCGCGCCCGCCTCCTGCATGTGATAGCCGGAAATCGAGATCGAGTTGAACTTCGGCATGTGTTCGGACGCATACTGGATGATGTCGCCGACGATCCGCATCGAAGGTTCGGGCGGATAGACATAGGTGTTCCGAACCATGAACTCCTTCAGGATGTCGTTCTGAATCGTGCCGGCAAGCACCGACTTCCCGTGCCCCTGCTCCTCTCCCGTCACGATGAAATTCGCCAGCACGGGAATCACGGCGCCGTTCATTGTCATTGACACGCTGACCTGGTCCAGCGGAATGCCGTCAAAGAGAATCTTCATGTCCTCGACGCTGTCGATCGCGACGCCGGCCTTGCCGACATCACCCAGGACGCGCGGATGATCGCTGTCATACCCACGGTGCGTGGCCAGGTCGAACGCGACGCTGACACCCTGCTGCCCGGCCGCAAGGTTGCGCCGATAGAATGCGTTGCTTTCCTCGGCGGTCGAGAAACCGGCATACTGCCTGATGGTCCAGGGCCGGCCTGCATACATGGTTGCCCTCACGCCGCGCGTGAACGGAGGGAATCCAGGCATGCCGTCGACATGCGCGAGACCCTTGGCATCCTCGGCGGTGTAAAGCGGCTTTACGCGAATGCCTTCCAGAGTCTCGCGCTCGATTTCATTGACGCTCGTGCCGCGAAGTTCCTTCTCCGCAAGTTCCTTCCAGTCGTTCATCGCGGACCCCCGTTTGGCCAGGTTTCCTCAAGACCCCTTCGATTCCTGCGAATTCGGCTTATATTCGGGTCATATGGAGGTGGCATGACATCACGCATCACACCGGCTTTCCTTGCAGTTCTGCTGGCAGGCCTTGCGCCGTGCCCTGCGGCGGCGACGGATGCCGGCGCCCAGGCGGACTGGGCCGTAACCGCATGGCAGGCCGATCCCTCTGCCGTCTTCGAGGCGCAGGACATCGATCTGGACAGGTTCAAGTGGGTCGCGCGCCCGCTGATCGTCTTTTCCGATGCGCCGCAGGATCCGGCCTTCCGCACGCAGATGGAACTTCTGGCCGCACGCATCGACGAGCTTGTGAAGCGGGATGTCGTCCTGATTGCCGATTCGGCGCCCGCCGACGGGACTGACATCCGCCGCGAGTTCCGCCCGCGCGGTTTCATGCTGATCGTCGTCAGCAAGGACGGTCGCGTCTTCCTGCGGAAGCCCTTCCCGCGCGACGTGCGCGAGATAACGCGTTCCATAGACAACCTCCCGATTCGCAAGCAGGAGCTGCGCGACGCCCTCGATGGCGGCTGACCCGGGCCGCCGACCGGTTCCGCACGAACGCCCATGCGGCGGGATTCGCCATGATGCTCGCTTCGTGCCGAAGCCTCGGTCGCATGCTGACGGCCAGGTCTCATCATTCGAACTCCAGGATGACATCGTCAACCGCCAGGCTGTCTCCCGCGCCGGCATTGATCCTGGCCACAACGCCCTTCCTTTCGGCACGAAGGATGTTCTCCATCTTCATGGCCTCGATCGTGCAGAGCGCCTGGCCTTCCTGAACCTCCTGTCCTTCCTCCACGTCGACCTTCACGACCAGCCCGGGCATCGGGCAAAGCAAGAGCCTCGAGGTGTCGGGCGGCGTCTTCTCCGGCATCCGCGCCGCCAGTTCGTCCTGACGCGGGGTTCTCAGCGTCACCATCAGGTCGGCCCCGCGATACCGGATCCGGAATCCCTGGCTGCGGCTTTCAACCTTGAGAATGAGGTCTTCGCCATCCACGGCCAGCCTTGCAAGCTGCTGGCCTGGACGCCATCCGCTTTCGACACGCATCACCTGGTCGTTCTCGAACCGCACATCCGCACCGTCGCGATCAGCCATGATCCTGACCGGAACGGACACGCCCTGAAGCGAAATCACCCAGTCGCGGCCCACGTGACGGGCATGGTTGTCCATGCGTCCCGAGATGCGGGTCCGGCGAATTTCGGCAACGCGATGCATTGCTGCGGACGCCGCGACGATTCGCCGAAGGGTTGCCTTGTCCAGCTCGACGCCATCGAACCCGTCCGGGAATTCCTCCGCAATGAACGCCGTCGTCACGTCGCCCGCGACAAACCTCGGATGGTCCATGACCGCGGAAAGAAAGGGGATGTTGTGGCCGATGCCTTCCAGTTCAAACGCGTCAAGCGCCTGCCGCATTTCCTCCATTGCCGAAGCACGGTCGGGCGCCCAGGTGCAGAGCTTGGCGATCATCGGGTCGTAGTGCATCGAAATCTCGCCGCCCTCGAACACGCCTGTATCGTTCCTGACCGCAACGGTCTCGTCCGCAGTCTCCGCCGGCGGACGGTACCGCGTCAGGCGTCCGATCGACGGAAGGAAGCCACGGTAGGGGTCTTCGGCATAGAGCCGGCTTTCGATCGCCCAGCCGTTGATCCCGATGTCCGACTGGGCCAGCCCCAGCTTCTCGCCGGCGGCCACGCGAATCATCTGCTCGACCAGGTCTATTCCGGTGATGAGTTCGGTCACGGGATGCTCGACCTGGAGGCGGGTGTTCATTTCGAGGAAGTAGAAGTTCCTCTTGCCGTCGACGATGAACTCGACCGTTCCAGCACTCGCGTATCCCACGGCGGCTGCAAGCGCGCAGGCCTGTTCGCCCATTGCCTTTCGCGTCGCGTCGTCCAGAAACGGGGACGGCGCCTCCTCGACAACCTTCTGGTTGCGGCGCTGGATTGAGCATTCGCGCTCATTCAGGTAGATCGTGTTGCCAAACGAATCCGCCAGCACCTGTATCTCGATATGGCGCGGCTCGGTGACGAACTTCTCGATGAAGATGCGGTCGTCGCCAAAGCTTGAGGCCGCCTCGTTCCTGGATGACTGGAATCCCTCGCGCGCCTCGTCGTCATTCCAGGCAATCCGCATGCCCTTGCCGCCGCCGCCCGCGCTTGCCTTGATCATCACGGGGTAGCCAATCTCTCCGCTGATCCGCACCGCCTCGTCCGCGTCCTCGATAAGCCCCATGTAGCCCGGCACGGTGGACACTCCCGCCTCCAGCGCCACCTTCTTGGACGTGATCTTGTCGCCCATCGCCTCGATGGCGGGCTTGGGCGGCCCGATGAACGTGACGCCGGCCGCATCCAGCGCGTCCGCGAATTTCGGATTCTCCGAGAGGAACCCGTAGCCGGGGTGCACGGCTTCCGCACCTGTCCGGTGAATCGCGGCCATGACCCGTTCGATGTTGATGTAGGACTCGCTTGCCGGCGGCGGGCCGACGTTCACGGCTTCGTCCGCCATCCCGACATGCAGCGCTGCGCTGTCGGCATCGGAATGGATGGCGACCGTAGGGATTCCCATCCTGTGCGCCGTCTTGATGACGCGGCACGCGATTTCGCCACGGTTGGCGATCAAGATCTTGCTGAACATGTCAAATCTCCCTTCGGCCGGGTTCGATCCCCGGGCAAGCAGATTGCCCCGACAGGTCGCCCGGGCAGCCCTTTCCCGAGTCGCCTCAATGCCGGCCTGCGTCCGCCGGTCGCGTCAATCGTCGTCGGCCAATGCGCCGGCAGCGGCACCCGCCGCGGCGCCCTTGAGGCGGCTGCCATCGTCGATGACGTCTCCTGCGATACATCCCGCGAGGCCGCCCGCTCCAGCCAGCTCAAGACCCGTTTCATCGTCACGTGCCGCCAACCCCGGAGTGGCTTCGGGCACACGGGCTGGCAGCAACCTGCGCGCGGACTTTCCCGTCTTGCGTGCCGGGGGTCATGCCCCCCTTTCATCGGAAGCGCACTTGCCCGGAGTCGGCCAATGACCTCGTGTCGCTGCGCGAGGGGAACGGCAGGTCCGAAGCCCGAAGTGCCCATGCTGCGACAGGTCATGGCGCGCAGCTTCCGTCAAAGGCGTCGGGAAAGGAGACCCGGGCGCGTTCCTCGTCAATGACGAGCATGCTTTCGTAGCTTGCGGGGTCAAACGGATCCTCCGCCGGAACCACCTCGCGCCCGAATACCCAGGAAAGCCGCCCGGCATCCAGGTT
>VYCX01000151.1:618-3821 GCA_009843725.1 Boseongicola sp. SB0675_bin_26 | reverse complement strand
GATCCCGGCCGAAGCGGGCCCAGAGGCACGCCACGAATGCAGCGTCAGCGGCACGGTCGGCGGACCTGCGGTCGGCAAAGCGCTCGCGTGCGATGAGCGGAGTCGGCCCGTCAGGGTTCGCGCGCCGGATCGTGAACTGGAAATCGGTGCCGCGCTGGCGGCCAGGGAAGCCCTTGTGCTTCAACATGGCCCGGCCTCGGTCGGCGGGGCCGACGGCCGGGCGCTGTCGGCGCCCGGCCGGGGAAGAGTGTTACATCTTCTGCATCGGCTCTTCTTCCATGACCATGCCCATATCCATATCCATGGATTCGCCTTGGTCGCATGCGGCGACCAGGGTGAGCAAGCAGAGTGCAAGAAGAGATTTGACTGCGAACGACATGGCTGTCTCCTTCGATCCGTCAAGGCCGAATCAGCAAATCGGCCAGTTGTTTTAGCCACCACATCCGGAAATTCCTCCGAAGTGCCAACTTCGTCCCGACGGCGAAACCCCGGATACGGGCACCACGCCTTGAAGGACAGTTCCTGCCTAGCGCATTTTGGCACAAAGATTCCAGACCTTAGTTGCTGCGCGTCGAATTCGGCGGATATGTGGCAAGAAAGCTGCATGCCGTCCGGCGACTCAAAGCGGAATGTTGTCGTGCTTCTTCCACGGGTTGTGGAGACTCTTTGTCCTCAAGGAGGCGAAGGCGCGGCACACGCGGCGGCGTGTCGAATGCGGCATGATGACCTCGTCAACGAACCCGCGCTCGGCCGCCCGGAACGGATTTGCGAAGTTCCGCTCGTATTCCTCCGTGCGGGCCGCAATCTTGTCGGCGTCCTTCAGTTCGGAACGATAGAGGATCTCGGCCGCCCCCTTCGCGCCCATGACGGCGACCTGCGCGGTCGGCCAGGCGTAGTTGAAGTCTCCGCGCAGGTGCTTTGACGCCATGACGACATAGGCGCCGCCATAGGCCTTGCGCGTGATCACCGTGACCTTGGGCACGGTCGCCTCGCCATAGGCGAACAGCAGCTTGGCCCCGTGCTTGATCACGCCGCCGTATTCCTGGGCCGTTCCCGGCAGAAAGCCCGGCACGTCCACGAAGGTGAGAATCGGGATCTCGAAGGCATCGCAGAACCGAACGAACCTGGCGGCCTTGCGCGAACTGTCAATGTCCAGAACGCCCGCCAGCACGCGCGGCTGGTTTGCAACGACACCCACGGTCCGCCCCTCAAGGCGGACGAAACCGGTGATGATGTTCGCGGCGAAATCCGCCTGCATCTCGAAAAAGTCGCCTTCGTCGGCCACTTTGAAAATCAGTTCCTTCATGTCGTAGGGCTGATTCGGATTCTCCGGGGCCAGGGTGTCGAGGCTCTCCTCCACCCGCGCCGGGTCATCGAAGAACGGTCGGGACGGCACCTTGTCGCGGTTGTTCAGGGGCAGGAAGTCGAAGAAGCGCCGAATTTCCGCCAGCGCCTCGACATCGTCGTGAAATGCGCCGTCGGCCACCGAGCTCTTCTTCGTGTGCGTCGAGGCGCCGCCAAGATCTTCCGCCGTCACCACCTCGTTCGTCACGGTCTTCACGACGTCCGGACCGGTAACGAACATGTAGGAGCTGTCCTCCACCATGAAGATGAAGTCGGTCATCGCCGGAGAGTAGACCGCGCCGCCCGCGCACGGTCCCATGATGACGCTGATCTGCGGCACCACGCCGCTTGCCAGGACGTTGCGCTGGAACACTTCGGCATATCCCGCGAGCGAGGCAACGCCTTCCTGTATGCGCGCGCCGCCCGAATCGTTCAGGCCGATGATCGGCGCTCCGTTCTGCATCGCCATGTCCATGATCTTGCAGATCTTCTGCGCGTGGGTTTCGGAAAGCGATCCGCCAAAGACCGTGAAGTCCTGGCTGAAGACATAGACCATGCGGCCGTTGATCGTCCCCCATCCCGTGACGACACCGTCGCCTGCGGGCCTCGTGCGTTCCATCCCGAAATCCGTCGTTCGATGCGCGACGAACATGTCGAGCTCCTCGAACGAGCCCTCGTCCAGCAGAAGCTCGACCCTTTCGCGCGCCGTCAGCTTCCCCTTGGCATGATGGGCCGCGACCCGGTCCTTGCCGCCGCCTGCAACCGCGTCGGCCCTGCGCTTCGTGAGTTCGTCGAGAATGTCTGACATGCATGCCTCCCGCAGACGGTGCCTCCCCTGAGTAGCGCCCAGGGACACGTCCGGGAAGCGAAACATTGAATAGCTGCAAGTTCTGCAAACCCATCGAATTCAATTTTGCAAAAGTGCAAAGCCCAGGTCGCGATGGACAGGCCCGGTCCCGTCGTCTAAACGACGCCGCATGAGACATGACGCAGAAGTTCGGTTCCCTGACCGAACGACGCCTCCTCACATTCTGACGCTTGTTCTGATGTCCGGCCTGAGCGCGCTGAGCATGACCATAGTCCTGCCGTCGTTGCCACAGATGACGCGGGATCTCGGCACTCGCTACGAGGTCATTCAGTTCATGGTGTCCGGTTTCCTAGCCGCAACCGCGGTGATGCAGCTCGTGATCGGGCCGATCAGCGACCGCTACGGCCGCAGGATCGTCACGCTTGTCGGGTTCGGCATCTTCGCGGTGGCATCGGTCGGCTGCGCATTGGCACAATCGGTCGAAATGCTGCTTGCCTTCCGCATGCTGCAATGCACCGCCTCGATCGGGATGGTGCTGTCACGCGCGATCGTCCGGGACCTGTATGCACAGGACCAGGCCGCGTCGATGATCGGGTATGTCACGATGGGAATGGCCCTGACTCCGATGATCGCACCATCGATCGGCGGCTTGCTGGATCAGGCATTCGGATGGCGCTCGGTGTTCGTGTTCACGACGATCGCCAGCATGGCTGTGCTCATGCTTTGCCTGTTCGACCTCGGCGAGACCACAAGCGGCGGCGGCGTGAGCTTCCTGAGGCAGGCCCGCGACTATCCCGAACTCCTTTCGTCGCGTCGATTCTGGGGCTACGCCTTCGCGGCCGCGTTTGCGAGCGGCTCATTCTTCGCCTTCCTCGGCGGAGCGCCGTACGTCGCGTCGACGCTCTACGGGCTCTCTCCGTTCTGGGCAGGCATGTGCCTCGGCGCTCCGGCCATCGGCTACGCGTTCGGCAACTACCTCTCGGGCCGCCTGTCGGTCAGCCTCGGCGTCAACCGGATGATCCGGAACGGGGCCGTCATCACCGCAATGGGG
>VYCX01000151.1:0-608 GCA_009843725.1 Boseongicola sp. SB0675_bin_26 | reverse complement strand
TGCTTACGGTTCTCGGCCTGGATTCGCCCTTCGTCTTCTTCGGGTTCGGTCCCCTGATCGGAGTCGGCAACGGCATGGTCATTCCGAATGCAAGCGCGGGAATGCTGTCGGTGCGCCCCCACCTGGCGGGCAGCGCTTCAGGCATCGGCGGCGCATTCATGATCGGCGGAGGCGCCGCGCTGTCAGTGTTTGCGGGAATCCTGGTCCAGGACAGCACCAGCAGCGCCCCGCTGCTGGCCATGATGCTGGCGTCCGTGCTCCTGGGCCTCGCATCGATCCTGTACGTGTCCTGGCGAGAGCGGCAGCTCGACTCCGCTGCATCTTGAAAAATTCGCGAATTTGCGAAACCATGTTTGCAGCTTTTCAACCGAGGTTGCCGACATGTCCGCCTCGAAGCCATACGCGGGCGCAAAGCTCCGCGAAACGCGCACAAGGCTGGGACTGACCCAGAAGGTCTTTGCCCAGCGACTTGGCATTTCGCTTCCCTATCTCAACCAGATGGAGAACAACCATCGGCCCGTTTCGTCATCCGTCATTCTGTCGCTGGTGAAGGAGTTCGACTTCGACGTCAAGGAACTGGCCTTGGGCGAAGGCGAACGAATGGTCGC
>VYCX01000345.1 GCA_009843725.1 Boseongicola sp. SB0675_bin_26 | reverse complement strand
AGGTCAGGAAGCTCTACCTTCCTGCATGGTCCGGTGCGGGCCGCTCGTATGACGACGACGTCGGGCCGCCGCCCGCCACGGTCGTGGTGCCCGGAAGGGGCGCCGATCCGGTCAGCGGCTGGAGCTGGGAACGGATCGGCCAGCAGTCGCGGTCGTTCCACCGATCCCAGGGCATGGGCCGGTGGATCGCTGCGGACGAGGAACGGGACTGGCCGCTTCACCTGGCCGAGAGCCATGTCACGGGCCCGGACAAGACACCGGCATCAGGCCTTCCAGCGACGGTCAGCGACCTCGCGCAAATTGACGGCGCGGACCCGATCGCGGATCTCCTGCGATCAGCGGGACGGGCGCTCGACGAGATCGTGTCCGCGTTTCCCGACTTCGATTCCGTGACCCAAGCCGCCGCGCGGGCACTCGAGTGCATTCGCGCCGCCCGGGAGTCCTGTCCCGCAGACCTGCGTGGCGAGATCCTGCATCGCCTCTCTGCCAAGGAAACACAGCTCGGACATGTCAGGCGGATCGCGCTCGGCGTCGAAGCACGTGCGCGCCTCGGGGAAAGATGGCTGCATCCGGGAGGCAGGACCACGATTTCGCTCGAGCAACGGACGGGAACGGCGAGCAGCGTTCACGCCGTGGTCGAACCCTCTCCGGGCTGCAAGGTCGCGGACGGGACCTATCGCGTCGGCCCGGAGGCGGCTTCGACCGATCCCTACCGGGACCGATTCGATCCAGGGATGGCGGCCGCACCGATGCTGTCACTGGACATCGAATCCCATGGCATCCGGTCGAACTGCCGTCTTCCGCTCGACGACCCGCCGGTCATCCTGCCGGAACGCACGGCCCGGCTCGAGCCGGATTCGGCGGTCGTGAACCTTGCCACGAACTCGAGGCGGTTCGAGGTGGCTGTCACGGACGTGCACCCGGCATCTGCAGACGCGGAGCTCGACCTGCCCCAGGGCTGGAATCTCGTGAACACGGACGGGGGATTCGCGCTCACGGCCCCGGAAAACGCCGAGGAGGGGCTCTATTCTGTCCCGCTGCACCTGGATGGCAGGCCCACCACCACCGTCCGGCGGATATCGTATCCCCATATCGCCGCAACAGCATTCTGTCGCAGGGCAGAAGTGCGGGTCCGCGTTCTTTCGGCTCATGTCCCGGATGTCCGTGTCGGCTACATCGGCTCCGGAAACGACAGGATCGACCACTGGCTCGCCGCGCTCGGAGCGGACGTCTCGGCCGTGTCCGACGACGAATTGCGAATGGCGGCGGCGCACTGGCCGTACGACACGATCGTCGTCGGGATATTCGCGATGAAGATGCGTCCTGGCCTCGCCCGGGCCATGCCGGCCCTGCATCGCTGGACCCGGGACGGGGGAACGCTTGTAACTCTCTACCATCGGCCGTGGGACAACTGGGATCCAGAAACCGTTCCGCCGAAGAGGCTGGAAATCGGCCAGCCTTCGCTCCGCTGGCGCGTGACCGACGAGACGTCGGACGTCGCCCATCTCGAGCCGACTCACCCGGTACTGGTGCATCCCAATAGGATCGGGCCGGATGACTGGGCGGGGTGGCACAAGGAAAGGGGCCTTTATTTCGCGAAGTCCTGGGACCGGGCCTATCGTCCCTTGGTCGAGATGGCGGATCCGGGCGAACAACCGCACCGCGGTGCATTGCTGGCGGCGGACATCGGCCGCGGGCGGCACGTCCACACGTCGTTGGTGCTGCATCACCAGATGGAAAAGCTCGTGCCCGGCGCGTTCCGGCTCATGGCCAACATGATCCAGCGAAGACGGCCTGAGTGACCGCGGCCGATTTCTTTGGCCAGATGGAATTGGCCGGATGCAAGCCAATCGGTGAAACCGGTGCACATGTCGGCGCAATGGCGGAGTGCGTCGTCCAGCCACGCCGGTGCGGACGGTTTCCCATACCGGAATTTGGGAAAGACATGAAGGCGGACGCAAGATCAATCGTGGCACGAGACGCTCTTCCGGCATAGACTGGGACGCTGCATTCGCCTTGGGCCCCCGATCTGGCAGGTCTCAGCGCCCTGCGTTCCACCTCCGATTGCCGGGGACTTGAGGCCGAGGGCATCAAGAGCCTTGTCGGTCGCGATTTTCTGCCCGATCAGACGGATGAGCAAACACGCGTAGGCGTCGGCTTGCTGCCTGGGCATGCCTCCGGCGACCAGCTTCTTGAGGGAGCCGTGGGTGTCGAACAGGACTTTGCGTCTTCCCGTGGGCACACCTTACGCTCTGTCGAGCGCGGGCCTCATCACTTCGAACACAACAAGGATGCCATCAATCGTCATAACTCGGGAGAAGGCCCCTTGCTCTGGTCGGCACGCCCAGCGTCTTTCCGGCCGCGATCATCAACTTGTCCAGACTGTAGATCGCCTCCGCCCCGCGATTGCTCGCGATGGCGAGGTGCAACGGGTCCCCGGCCCTCAGGCCGGTCTCGAAACGGCTCAGCCATGCCCTGGCCCGATCGAAATCAGCGTGGTTTGGCAAAAGGACGAAAAGTTACTCCTCGATGATTGCTTCGAACTGTGAACCGGCCTCGCGTGGCGCCGCAGCTTCCAGACCGCCCATGCGAACCTCGCGGACAAGCAGCTAGGCGAACTCGACCCGGGTCCGGTGGCTGACCGCCAGGGCGTCCGTTGGCAGGCCCTCGAAGAGACCCGTGATCGGTTCTCTGGTCGCCTCCGGCAGGATGAGGGAAACGAGGAAACTGGTGTCGAAGTAGCGCATGCGAACCGACCGCCGGCCTCACAATCGCTCGTCCCGAGCCTCGCGCAGCAGCTCCGCGGCCGGTCGCCGCAACCGAGGCAAGGTCGCTCGAAACCCAGCCAACTCCCGCAGGGGCAGAGGTTTCTTGGGGGGAACGGCGGCAGAGAGGTGCGCCACGGCCTTGCCACGACGGGTGATGACCACCTCCTGGCCAGCTTCCACCTCGTCCAGAGCTTCGCCAAGGCGCGCCTTCGCCTGAGTCAGATTTACGGTGACCATGACAACCTCATCTGGTCATGAAACTGGTCATATGATAGCGGGCTTCGTTCGAGGAGGCTAAAACCATATCGAGAAAGCTCCAGGTGTCTGAGCTCACGCGCTTCGACCACGCCCATTCGCGGAGGGACGCGCGGCGGTACGCGACTTGATTGTCAAGCACGAATTAGGCGGGCCCGCTGCCCTTTGACCGGTGGCTGCCGAGGTTTCGCACGCCCTATCGCAGGATGGCCGCCGCTTCGTGGGATCGGAGGAATTCGGGAAAGATCGCGCCCGTCGCGGCCCAGGATTCGGCAAGCCATGTCCTGCCGGCACCACAGCCAGGCAACCATGCGGAAGGTTGCCTCGAGCGCATCTGAGAAACCGCGTGTCCAGAATCCTGCAACTGAACACGTTCATGATCTTGATTCGCGTTCAAGTGAACCGAGGCCCAGCGAAAGTGCGACCGGACAAGATCAGCGCCTGGCAGCCGCGAGGGCTTCTGGCAGGGCCTGCGCAAGGAGATCCAGGTCGGCCGGACGCCCTGCGGTAATCCGAATGCATCGATTCCCGGGCGCGACGCCCGGCATCCGAACGAAAACATCCCGCGCTTCGAGCTCTTCCAGCACGCGACGCGCGAATGCGCCATCCCCGCCGCAGTCAACGGCAACGAAATTCGCTGCCGACTGGATCGGGTCCAGCCCGCTGTCCTCCGCGACCGCCGCGATTCGCTCGCGCGCCATGGCGACTTCGCTTCTGACGTGACCAAGCCAGCCCTGGTCCGAAAGGGCGATCTGCGCAGCGATCTGGCTGACCCGGTTCATGCCGAAATGATTGCGTATCTTCTCGAAGCTCTGGATCACGCTCCGCTCGCCAAAGGCATAGCCCACCCGCATTCCAGCCATTCCGTAGGCCTTGGAAAACGTCCGCATGCGGATCACGCGAGGATCGGCAATCGGCACGGTCGGCACGATGCTTTCCGGCGCAAACTCCAGGTAGGCCTCGTCAAGGATCAGGACGCAATTCTCAGGAAGGTCCGCAACCATGGCTTCGATCCGGGCCGGATCCTGCCAGGTTCCCATAGGATTGTCAGGATTCGCCAAGTAAATCACTTTCGCCCGGGAATCCCGCGCAGCTTCAAGGAGGGCGTCCACATCTTCCCTGTCGTCCCGGTACGGCACCTTCACAAGGTCGCCGCCGAATCCCACGACATGGTAGTTGAATGTCGGATAGGCTCCCTCGGAGGTCACGACACGATCGCCTTCCTCGACAAAGAGTCTCACGGCATAGCCAAGAAGCCCGTCGACCCCCTCGCCCACGACGACTTCGTCTCGGGCAATTCCCAGATGACCAGCAAGAGCCTCGCGCAACTCGAAGCTCTCGGGATCTCCGTACATCCAGGCATCGCCCGCCTGGTCCTGAATTGCCTTGATTGCCTTGGGGGACGGTCCGAACACGTTTTCGTTGGCACCGATCCGTGCGCGGAATGGGCGGCCAAGGCGACGCTCGATGGCTTCAGGGCCGACAAATGGCACCGTCGCCGGAAGCCTGTCGGCAAGCGGGGTTTCCCGTGGTCGTTTCATCGCACCGAATTCAGCATGCGGCGCACTTTCTGGCAAGCCATGCAAAAGCGCCCTCTTGATGCCGCAAATGGACGATCCCTTCCAGAAGGAAAAGGGCATGCAATTCGCGGGGAGAACTGTCATGAAGATTGGCTTCATCGGCCTTGGCAATGTTGGCGGCAAACTTGCCTGCAGCCTGCTGCGGAACGGCCTCGACCTGACCGTCCGCGACATTGATCACGAAATGGCCGAGCCGTTTCTCGCGGACGGCGCAAGATGGGCCGGGAGTCCCGCAGAAATGGTCGCCACTTGCGACTACGTGATCACCTGCCTGCCCTCACCGTCCGCCTGCTCGACCGTCATGGAGGGCGAGGACGGCATTCTCACTGCAATTCGCCCGGGATCCATCTGGGCAGAAATGTCGACCACCGATGCAGACGAAGTCCGGCGCATGGCGCGCCTCGTCCAAGAAAAAGGTGCGCACGCAGTCGATTGTCCGGTATCCGGCGGCTGCCATCGCGCGGCGACCGGCAACATTTCAATCTTTGCGGGATGCGACCGGCCAACTTTCGAGAGGGCCCTTCCGGTCCTCACGACACTCGGACGGCGGGTGTTGCACACCGGCGCGGTCGGGTCGGCGTCGACCCTCAAGGTCATGACCAACTATCTTGCCACCGCCAATCTCGTCAGCCTCGCCGAGGCGCTGACGACGATGAAGGCGGCCGGCATGGATCTCGCCACCACCTACGAGGCAATCCGAATCTCGTCCGGCAATTCCTTCGTTCACGAAACCGAAAGCCAGGTCATTCTCAACGGGTCGCGGGATATCAACTTCACGATGGATCTTGTGCTGAAGGACGTGAGTCTCTTCGACCAAATCGCCGCCGACAAGGGAGTTCCGCTCGCGCTTTCCCCGCTGCTCGTCGACCTGTTTCGGGAGGCTGTCGCAACCTATGGCCCGCGCGAACTTTCGCCCAACATCATCAGGCGCTACGAGGAACCGACCGGACTCGATGTCCGTGCATCCGGCTTTCCGCCCGAAATCGTCGATGACGAGCCGGAAGGGCCTGGTCACGAGGTCATTGCGGGCCGAAGCTGATTCTTCACGCGAGGCGCTCGTCAGTCGGTGCGCCCGCGAACAGACAGACCGGCGATTACTCTATCTTCGGCAGCAGGCTGTTCACGCTGTCCTTGGCATCGCCGTAGAACATGCGCGTGTTTTCCTTGTAGAACAGCGGGTTCTCAATGCCAGCGTATCCTGTGCCCTGCCCCCGCTTGGAAACGAAGACCTGCTTGGCCTTCCAGACCTCGAGCACGGGCATGCCGGCAATCGGCGAGTTCGGATCGTCCTGCGCGGCCGGGTTGACGATGTCGTTCGAGCCGATGACGATCGCCACGTCGGTGTCCGGAAAGTCTTCGTTGATCTCGTCCATTTCGAGCACGATGTCATAGGGAACCTTGGCCTCGGCCAGCAGCACGTTCATGTGGCCCGGCAGGCGCCCGGCAACCGGGTGAATGGCAAATCGCACTTCCTTGCCTTGAGCCCGGAGCTTCTGCGTCAGTTCGCTGACTGATGCCTGTGCCTGAGCCACCGCCATCCCGTAGCCTGGCACGATGATGATCGAATCCGCTTCGCTCAAGGCGGTTGACACGCCGTCGGCGTCAATGGCAATCTGCTCGCCCTTGATTTCCGCCGCCGGACCGCCGTCCCCGCCGAAACCGCCAAGGATCACGCTCACGAAATGCCGGTTCATGGCGCGGCACATGATGTAGGACAGGATCGCCCCGGAGGAACCCACGAGGGCGCCGGTCACGATCAGCAGGTCGTTGCCCAAAGTGAAGCCGATCGCCGCTGCCGCCCATCCTGAATAGCTGTTCAGCATCGAGACGACGACAGGCATGTCGGCACCGCCGATCCCCATGATCAAGTGCCATCCGATGAATCCCGCCACAAGCGAAACCACGACCATCGTCCAGATGCCGGCCCCGTCGAGATAGAGAAGCCCGAGAACGAGGCACGCGACCGTGGCGATCGCGTTCAGCCAGTGTCCGGAAATGACCGGCAGGGGCATGCTTTCCGAGGGCAGCATGAGTTTCTTCGGCTTGCCGCTGACCTTGCCGGCAAGCTTCCCGAACGCGACGACGGATCCGGTAAACGTGATCGCACCTATCACGATGCCAAGGAAGACCTCAACCTTCAGGATCGCGACTTCGGTCGCGTCCTTCTTCCAGAGCTTCTCGCCGAAGGCGGTCAGGCCTGCCCCCTCGAGTGCCATGCCCGCCTCACGCATCTCTGTGACCGCGTTAAGCATGATGTCGGCGTTCAGCCCGATGAACACCGCCGCCAGCCCGACAAACGAATGAAGCGCGGCCACCAGCTGCGGCATTTCCGTCATCTTCACCCGAGCAGCCACGTACTGGCCCACGAAGGCGCCCACCGCTACGGCGACGACGATCAGCCCAAGGTTCTGGATTCCCGGTGACAGCACCGTCGCCAGGATGGCGATCGCCATGCCGACGATTCCGTACCAGATCGCCCGCTTGGCGCTTTCCTGGTTTGACAGGCCGCCAAGCGACAGGATGAAGAGAACCGACGCCGCGATGTAGGCGGCCGAGACAAGTCCGTTCGACAGCATCGTCCGGGCCCCTTACGACTTCTGGAACATGGCAAGCATCCGGCGCGTCACCAGAAAGCCTCCCACTACATTGATTGAAGCGATCAACACGCTGACGAAACTCAGGAATACGACGACCCAGTGCACGGCCCCGATCTGAAGCAGCGCTCCGACGATGATGATCCCCGAAATCGCGTTCGTCACAGACATCAGCGGCGTGTGAAGCGCATGCTGGACATTCCAGATGACCTGGAATCCGACGAACACGGCGAGAGCGAAGACAATGAAGTGCTGCATGAAGCTCGCGGGCGCGTACGACCCGACAAGGAGCATGAGAAGGCCGCCGACCACGAGCAGCGCGACCTGCCGCTTGGTCGCTTCCTTGAAGGCGGCAAGCTCCCCGGCCTTTTTTTGCGCCGGCGTCTGTTCGCGCGGGCTTGCCTTCGCGGGCTGCGCCGCGATCGCCTGAACCTTCGGAGGCGGTGGCGGGTAGGTTATTTCACCGCCGAAGGTCACCGTGGCCCCGCGGATGACATCATCCTCCATGTCGTGGACGACCTCACCGTTCCGTTCCGGAGTCAGGTCCGCGACCATGTGCCGGACGTTGGTTGCATACAGCAGCGAGGACTGCGCGGCCATGCGGGACGGAAAGTCGGTATAGCCGACAATGGTGACCCCATTGTCCGTCACGATCCTTTCGTCCCTTTCAGTCAGTTCGCAGTTGCCGCCCCGTTCGGCCGCAAGGTCGATGATGACGCTGCCGGGCTTCATGGCCTCGACCATGTCGCGGGTCCAGAGGATTGGTGCGTCCCGGTTCGGTATCAAGGCTGTCGTGATGACAATATCCATCTCGGGCGCGAGTTCGCGAAACTTCTCGAGCTGCTTCTCCCTGAACTCCGGGCTTGACGGCGAGGCATAGCCACCCGTGGCAGCGCCATCCTGCTGCTGGTCCTCGAACTCCAGCACCACGAATTCCGCCCCCATCGACTCGATCTGCTCAGCCACTTCCGGCCTCACGTCAAAGGCGTAGGTGATCGCCCCGAGGCTTGTGGCCGTGCCGATTGCCGCAAGTCCGGCCACGCCCGCCCCCACGACGAGGACTTTCGCCGGAGGCACCTTGCCTGCGGCCGTGATCTGGCCCGTGAAGAACCGTCCGAAATTGTTCCCTGCCTCGATGACCGCACGATAGCCGGCGATGTTCGCCATCGAGCTGAGCGCGTCCATTTTCTGCGCCCGGCTGATCCTCGGCACCATGTCCATCGCGATGAC
>VYCX01000269.1 GCA_009843725.1 Boseongicola sp. SB0675_bin_26 | reverse complement strand
CGCGGCCGTCGAGGAAATCGTCGGAGCGGCCAAGACCGACAAGATCGGGGACGGAAAGATATTTGTCAGCGACATCAGCGAAGCCATCCGAATCCGGACGGGAGAGTCCGGGGTGGAAGCGCTGTGATCATTCAGCATCCAGAGTAAGGACAGGAGGATCGCTCCATGAGCAACAAGGACGTCTTGCAGACGATCAAGGACGAAGAGGTGGAATACGTGGACATTCGGTTCACGGATCCTCGCGGCAAGCTGCAGCACGTGACCGTGCACGCCGATGAGGTCAACGAGGACTTCCTTGAAGAGGGGCTCATGTTCGACGGCTCCTCCATTGCAGGCTGGAAGTCGATCGACCAGTCCGACATGAAGCTGATGCCCGACACCTCGAGCGCCTACATGGATCCGTTCTTCGCGGAGACGACGCTTGCAGTCCACTGCTCGGTCGTGGAACCGGATACCGGCGAGCATTACGAGCGCGACCCGCGCGGGACGGCTGAGAAAGCCGAGGCCTATCTCAAGTCCAGCGGGATCGGCGACGAGTCGTTCTGGGGACCGGAAGCCGAGTTCTTCATCTTTGACGATGTCCGCTATTCGGTCGAAATGAACAAGGTCGGCTATGAGGTCGACGCGATCGACGGTTCGTGGAACACCGATACCGAGTACGAAATGGGCAACATGGGCCACCGCCCCGGCATCAAGGGCGGCTACTTCCCGGTTCCCCCTGTGGACGACGCCCAGGACATCCGCTCGGAAATGCTCTCAACGATGAAGCGCATGGGCATGAAGGTCGACAAGCACCACCACGAGGTGGCTTCGTGCCAGCACGAACTTGGCCTCGTCTTCAGTTCGCTTACCGATCAGGGAGACAACCTGCAGAAGTACAAGTACGTCATCCACCAGGTGGCGCATGCATACGGCAAGTCGGCCACATTCATGCCCAAGCCGATCGCGGGTGACAACGGAACGGGCATGCACGTGAACCAGTCGATCTGGAAGGATGGAAAGCCGCTCTTCGCAGGCGACCGGTACGCCGATCTCAGCCAGGAGGCGCTCTACTACATTGGTGGCGTGCTCAAGCACTCGAAGGCGCTCAACGCCTTTACCAATCCGGCGACAAATTCCTACAAGCGCTTGATTCCGGGCTTCGAGGCTCCGGTGCTGAGAGCGTACTCCGCTCGGAACCGGTCGGCTTCGTGCCGGATTCCGTGGACCGAAAGTCCGAAGGCCAAGCGCGTGGAAGTTCGCTTCCCCGATCCCGCCGCGAACCCCTATCTGGCGTTTTCGTCGCTCCTGATGGCCGGTCTCGACGGAATAAGGAACAAGATCGACCCCGGCGACCCGATGGACAAGGATCTCTATGACCTGCCCCCCGAGGAGCTGGAGGGGATTCCAACGGTCTGCGCCAGCCTCCGCGAGGCGATGGAAGAGCTGGAAGCCGACATGGACTTCCTGCTTCAGGGCGATGTCTTCACCCGCAGCCAGATCGAGGGTTACATGGACCTCAAGTGGGAAGAGATCTACGCCTACGAACACACGCCTCACCCGGTCGAGTTCAAGATGTACTACAGCTGCTGAAGACATTCAGGAACGATCCGAAATAGGAAGGGTGCCTTGCGGGGCACCCTTTTTCGGTTTCTGGCGCGTGCGCTGAACAGATGCGGTGGCAAGGACCCGCACATTTGCCGTGACCGTCGGGCCTTTGCGTGCACGCACCGCTTTCACAGCAGAGTGAAGCGGCGCGATTGGCCTTTGGCTTGAATGCACCGCCCGCTATCTGAAATGCTGTCAGTCAAACGTCGTACCCGGTTCGACTCAAACAAGATCGCATGGAGGAAAGCGTGAGAAATCTTGTATTCGCCCCGCGGCGCATGCCCGGACTGGCGTTGCTTTGGCCGCTGGTTCTCGGTGCCGCACTGGTTTTGGCACAGGCTATCGCAGCCTCGGCGCAGTCCCGGCCTGACACGTTTGCCGATCTGGCCGAGAAAGTCAGTCCGGCCGTCGTGAACATCACGACATCCGCCAAGGTTGCCACCAGCATGCAACCCGGCCCAATCGTGCCCGAAGGCTCGCCGCTGGAGGAGCTCTTCCGCGACTTCATCGAGCGCAACGGCCCCGGCGGAAATCGTCCGCGACGCGGCCAGGCCCTGGGTTCCGGCTTCGTGATCTCGGAAGACGGCTATATCGTCACCAACAGGCACGTCATTCAGTCTGCCGACAAGATCCTGATCGAGTTCTTCGAGGGGTTTGAACGCGAAGCCGAAATCGTCGGCACCGATGCCAATACCGATCTCGCCCTCCTGAAGGTCGAGAGCGACAAGCCTCTCAAGTATCTCAGTTGGGGCGACGACGAGGAGATCCGTGTCGGTGACTGGGTCATGGCCATGGGGAACCCGCTGGGACAGGGCTTTTCCGTTTCTGCCGGCATCGTTTCCGCCCGAGGGCGAGCGCTCTCGGGAAGCTACGACGACTTCATCCAGACCGACGCGGCCATCAACCGGGGCAACTCCGGAGGCCCGTTGTTCAACATGGATGGAGAGGTGATCGGCGTCAATACCGCGATCCTCTCTCCCACCGGCGGATCGATCGGCATCGGGTTTGCAATGTCGGCAAGCGTGGCGGAGAACGTGATCAACCAGCTGCGCAACTTCGGCGAAACCCGGCGCGGATGGCTGGGTGTCCGCATCCAGGACGTTACGGATGATCTTGCCGAGGGTCTCGGCCTTGCCGAAGTCCGTGGCGCGATCGTGACGGATGTTCCTGAAGGTCCCGCATCGGAGGCCGGAATCGAGACCGGCGACGTCATCCTTTCCTTCGACGGCGTCGAAGTCGATGACACACGCGGCCTTGTGCGCCAGGTCGGCGACGCAGCTGTCGGCAAGGAGGTTCGCATCAAGGTCTTCCGGAACGGAGAGTTCCGGACGCTTATGGTCACTCTCGGACGCCGCGAGGACTCCGAAGGCGCCATTCCCGCTTCTGCAAACGCCACGGACCCGATGTCCAGCGAGCACCTTGGATTGACGCTTTCTGAAATGACCGACGCGCTTCGCGAGCTGCTCGACCTGCCGGAGACCGCCGAAGGCCTGGTCGTTCAGGACGTGGCCGAAGACAGCGCGGCGTATGACAAGGGCCTTCGCGTCGGAGACCTGATCGTCGAGGCCGGGCAGGAAGGAATCGCCAGCGTCGCGGAATTCGAGACCAGGATCGAGGAAAGCCGCGAAGCGGGGCGGAAGACGATCGTGCTCCTGGTGCAGCGGGACGGCGAGCCGCGGTTCGTGGCCCTTCCACTCGAGAGCGGATAGCAACACCAGACGGAGACAGGAAAGGGCGCCTGCGGGCGCCCTTTTTCTTGATTCCGGTGCCGCAAGACGCGGCGGCGCTACTCAGCGGCCAGAGACATGTCCCTGCGACCGATTCCGACGACTTCCGCGACCACCCCGTCAATCAGCCTGCGAAACGTCCGGTAGTTCCCGTTCGGCCGGACTGTCCGCTCGTTCAGATAGAGTGATCGATCAATCTCGACCTGGACAACGTGGCGGCCTCGTGACGGGGGGCCATAGTTTTGCGCCGCGAATGCGCCAGCGAAAGGCGCGTTCCGGGCCACGTTCATCCCGGCGGCAGCGAAGGCCGCCTCGACCTGGTCGACCACATCGCATGCCGCAGCCGTGCCAAACCTGTCGCCAAGGACGATTTCGGGACGGGCGCCCCGCGAATGGGGAATCGTGTCGATTGCCTCGTGCGGCATGGAGTGGCAGTCGACGAGGATCGCCTCTCCGAAGAGAGCCATGCTCTCATCCATCAGCGCGGAGACCGTCTCGTGCCAAGGATGCCAGACTTCATCAATTCGTTCCCTGGCCTCGTCAAGCGCAATCTTGCCTCGGTAGATCGCCTTGCCATTTGCCACCACTCGCGGCACGACGCCGAGGCCCGAGGCCACACGCGGGTTGTGCGCGCCGCCCCGGACGCCTTCGATCAGGTTCGGGTCCAGCTCGTCGACCGATCGGTTCACGTCGACCCAGGCACGCGGCACGACAGCCGCAAGCAATGGCGCACCGTGGTCCGGGGCGGACGCGAAGAGCGTGTCGACAAAGGCGTCTTCGGAGGATCTCAGGGTCCGCTCATCGAGAATGGAGCGCTTCACGAATTCCCTTGCGTATGCCCGACCAGAGTGCGGCGACGCGAACACGACACTGGTCGTACGAGCAACAGGCATCTTCAGGTCATGCACCCGCATGTGACGACTCCCGTAGAGCTTTGGCCGTTATAGCCAACCTTCCGCGTCGTCAAAAGCCCTTGAAATGTGATGGGCCAGGCAGTATGGGATGCCCGATTGGCGCGGGGCCAAACCCCGCGCCTCGCTGTTGGAAAGGGCGGTTAGCTCAGCGGTAGAGCACTACGTTGACATCGTAGGGGTCACTGGTTCGATCCCAGTACCGCCCACCATTCGCCGCCGCCGTCATGCGGCACAAGGGAATCGGGCGCGATTCGCGCCGCGATCAGGAGAGAGCCGATGAAGGTCAGGAACTCGCTTCGTTCGCTGAAGAACCGGCATCGCGACTGCCGCGTGGTGCGCCGCAAGGGTCGCGTCTATGTGATCAACAAGACGCAGCGCAGGTTCAAGGCGCGCCAAGGATAGGCTTGGGGGCTTGTGTCCCCGGGTTTGCCCACTTTCTCGCATTGACGCGCGTTGCGGCCACCGAGTGGGCCGATGCAGCGGCAGACGGGTCTCGAGGCCTCGCCCAAAGCCGGAACGTCTTCGGCGGTCAATCGGCATGCAGCGCTTCGAGCTCCAGGCCTGAACCGAAATTTGGGCAGCGGCACCGGCAGAAAGTACATCCCATGCAGATTCTGAACTGGGGCATGATCGGCGGCGGCAAGGGCAGCCAGATCGGGCCGGCACACAGATTGGCAACCGCAATGGATGGCGAAATCGCCTTCGTGGCGGGCGCCCTCGACCACCGGCCCGAGGCGGCACGGGCCTACGGCCTGGAGCTAGGTCTTTCAGAGAGCCGTTCCTATGGCGGTTGGCAGGAGATGCTCGAGAGCGAGGCTGCGCGCCCGGACCGGATTGACCTGGTCACCATCGCCACGCCGAACGCAACCCACTTCGAGATTGCGAAGGCGTTCCTCCAGGCAGGATTCGACGTGCTTTGCGAAAAGCCGATGACGATCACTGTCGCGGAGGCCGAGGAGATCGTGCGCCTTTGCCGCGACACGGGCCGCACCTGCGCCGTCAACTATGGATATTCCGGCTATCCCCTGGTGAGACACATGAGGGCAATGGTCGCGCGCGGAGAACTCGGCAAGGTGCGCCTTGTGGTTGCCAATTTCGCTCACGGACACCACGCCGACGCGGCCGATGCCGACAACCCGCGCGTTCGCTGGCGCTACGACCCGGAACAGGCCGGGGTGTCAGCTCAATTTGCGGATTGCGGCATTCACGCTCTCCACATGGCAAGTTTCGTCACGGGACAGCAGGTGCAGCGTCTTTCGGCTGATTGCGTTTCCTGTGTCGCGGGCCGCGAACTGGAAGACGACGCCATGGTCAACTTCCGCATGGACGGTGGCGCTACGGGACGGCTCTGGACGTCATCAGTGGCCATCGGTCGGCAGCACGGGCTGGAAATCCAGGTGTTCGGAGAGGCTGGCGGCCTTCGCTGGTCCCAAGAGCATCCGAACCAGTTGTACTGGATGCCTCTGGGCGAACGGCTTCAAGTCATCGAACGCGGGGAGTCCAGCCTTTCTCCCGGTGCCGACCGGGCGAGCAGGATGACGATCGGCCATGCCGAAGGCCTGCCGCTTGCTTTCGCGAACATTTACCGCGATCTCGCCGAACACATCCGCGCCAGGAAGGAAGGTCGCGAGGCGGACGACGCTGCCAACTTCGTGCCCGGCGCGGAGGACGGGCTGCGCTCAGTGGCCGCAATTCACGCCGTCGCGGATTCGGGCAAGGCGAACGGCGCCTGGATCGATGCGCGGCCACCAATGTTCCGCAACTGACACATGGGAGGTTGCGCCCCCGGGCAAGGCGCAACATGCATGAAACGCCAAACGCCTGATCGGAGCGTTTCCTGGCGCAGCAGCGAATTGCAGCCGGATGGAGGATGCCGTCCCCGGAGGGAATCAGGAACGTGGCCATCCATGAGGATTCCGACGGTCCGGGCAATCATGGGTTCATCGGCCGGGACGTTGGCGGCCGGAACGTCGACGGCAATCCGCACAGCCGCGGCGCCTTGATCGTGCTGGACCACGCGGCGCACTGTCGGTCGATTGGGACAAACTGCGCAAGACGATCAACGACGCGACTTCATCCGATGCCTTCCCGTCCGCTCTGAACGCGGCTTGTGAGCTCGACGTGTTTGCGCCGTCTCAACAGGCGGAGGTCGCGGTCGACGCATCCCGCGGTTTCCCCGAAGCCTTCGCTGGCCTGATCACGGACGACGCGACAGTCGGTCAGTTCGACCGTCAGCCCGCCGCCAACCTCGACCTGTTCCGCCACGCCGATCGGCGCATTGTGGACAAGGGCATCAAGCCGCCTGGCCATCAAGGACATGATCGGGAACCGGATTCCCGCTGATTCGTCCCAGTACGGGTGACCGACATCCGAGGCGTCCGAGCTGACGGCCTTCTGGACGCGCCTCAGGTGCAGGCTCTTGGCACGAAACGGCTGTTTCTTCTGGCCGCCGCAGCCAAGCGGCGACGAGGTGCAGACCTTGGATCTGGGCAAGAAATGCGCCCTCCTCATCGATGCCGGCCGGAACCTGAGGCTCGTGAAATGCTCGTTGGGCCCGCGCCGCCGGGCGCGGCAGTCCGCTCGGGATTGAAAGCCGTGATCTCGCCTTGTAGGAATGAACGTACGGATATTCCAGAATGCGCAGGCATGGGGATTGGCTGCATGACAAACGCCAGGACGTGCCTCTGGATGTTCCTCGGGCTGCTGCTGTGCGGTCCTGTAACATGGGCGAATGCAGGCGCTGGATGCCCGGCGGGCCTCAGCCCGGTGACGGAATTCCGGCTTTTCTTCGGGCTAACCGATGCGGCGGGCAACACCGTCAGCGAAAACGAATGGGAAAGTTTCCTCAAGGACACCATCACGCCATGCTTCCGGGCGGGACTCACCGTAATCGATGCCAGCGGGCAATGGCTGGAACCTTCGGGCAGTCTGCAAAATGAAGCCGTCAAGGTGGTCATCGGCGCGGTTTCGACCGATGCTGAGAGCACCATGAGATTGGTCGACGAGATTTCGGCCGAGTTCGAGGCGATGTTTGCGCAGGATCCGGTGTTCCGCATGTCCGGCCCCGGATGTGCCGGACTGTTCGGACAATAGGTGTCCTATCGCTGCGACCAGGACCGCGCCCGGCAGACCGTGACGCTTTCAGGTGGCGAGATTCGCGCCATCTGCTTCAGGCCCGTCGGGTCTGTTGGGCGCGAAGACCCGCCCGATGAGGTTCAGGAGCAGCTGTGCGGCGAGGATCGCGGTCGCGCCTGAGCGGTCATAGTCCGGCGCCACCTCGACAAGATCGATTCCGACAACGGTGCCACGGCGGGTCAGACCATCCAGGAACTCAAGGATTTCGTAGTAGAGAAAGCCGCCGTGGCTGGGCGTGCCCGTCCCAGGCGCGATCGAAGGGTCAAATCCGTCGACATCTATCGTGACATAGTATCTTGCGCCGCCAGGAATCCGGTCCAGCATGGCGTCGACGCCCATGGCGCGGAACTGGCGGACCGAAACGATGTCCGATCCCATCCGGCGCGCGTCGTCATATCCCTCCTTTGCCGTCGACGAGACGTTCCGCATTCCGATCTGCGACAGGCCGGAGACCCAGGCGCGTTCCGCGGCTCGGCGCATCGGGTTGCCATGGCCGAACCGAACGCCATGCCGTTCATCGACGAAATCGAGATGCGCGTCGATCTGCACGATGTGAATTGGCTCCTGATCCGAAAATGCGGCGACGCAAGGAATGTTGACCGAATGGTCGCCACCCAGGACAACGGGCATCGCTCCCGAGCCAAGAATGGCGCGCACGCCGGCTTCGATGTTGGCGTGACTGGCGAGCGTATCGGTATGGACGATGTCGGCATCGCCAAGATCGACAATGCGGGTGTCGGCCAGATACGTCACATCGTCTTCGTGGTCGTAGGCGCCTGCATGGCCGAACGAAAACAGGGTCGAAGCCTCACGAATGCTCCGCGGGCCGAACCGGGCGCCCGCACGCCATTGGGTGCCGAAGTCAAACGGTGCGCCCAGTACGGCCACGTCGGCGTTGATCCTGGTCCAGTCGGGCTCATAGGGCGCCTTCGCAAACGTCGAAATGCCAACAAACGGCAAATTCAACCGGCCGGTATCGTATTCGTGACTCATCGGGTGCACCTGTCAGATGAACCGCTCTCTAGAGGCTTGCGGAAACAGCCGCAAGTGTGGCCGCCCGGTGCACCAGGGCTATCGCGTTTGGATTTTGTCGGTTTCGAGAGTCGGTGCGAGGCTTGCT
>VYCX01000514.1 GCA_009843725.1 Boseongicola sp. SB0675_bin_26 | reverse complement strand
CAGCGCCATCTGGTCGGCCATGATGACGAGCATGATCGATGGCGGAATCAGGATGCCGAGGGTACCCGAGGACGCGACCACGCCTGCGGCGAGCGTCTTCGCGTAGCGCTGCTTCATCATCGTCGGCAGCGAAAGGAGGCCGAGCAGCACGACGGACGCCCCGACGATCCCGGTCGAGGCCGCGAGAATGACGCCGATGGCCGTCACGGTGATGGCCAGCCCGCCCCGCGTGCGTCCGAAAAGCCGCTGCATCGACGACATGAGACGTTGCGCGACGCCGCTTTCGTCCAGCATGAGACCCATGAAGATGAACATCGGCAGCGCAACCAGGACGGCGTTGGACATCGTCGAGTAAACACGGTTCACGACCGTGCCGAGAGTGAGATAGTCGAGCCCGGTCAGAGTCCCGTCCAGTCCGGTCCAGATCATCATGCCGTTGTCTGCGAGATACGCGATGGCACAGAACGCGACGCCGGTCCCGGCGAGCACCCAGGCAACCGGAAACCCGGTGAAGAGCAGCCCGACGAAGCTCATGAACATCCAGACGACAAGCATCTCCTCCGGGGTCTCGACCAGTTGCGACAAGGCGAGGGCGGCGACCGCGAAGCCGCAGAGCAGGAGCGCCAGCCGACGCATGCCGGAGCTTTCCGCGCGCGTGTCCCGGTTCGCGGCGATCATCCAGGCATCGTGGATCAGCCGCGCGGCCGCCGCGGTCGCGAGCAATGCGAAGCTGACCGGGATCACCGCCTTGAGCGCCCAGCGGGCCGGAAGGCCGGTCGGGCTGTCGGAGCGTTCGTTGACACGGTAGCTGTCGTTGAAATAGTCGATGCCCTGATCGACCATGAGGTAGCAGAAAGGCATGACCAGCGCGAGAATTCCCGCCGATTCGATCATTCGCCGGGCGCGCGCCGAGAACCTGATCCGCAGTATGTCGACGCGCACGTGACTGTCGGTCGTCATGGCGTAGCTGAGACCGATCATCGTGGTCAGCGCGTAGAGATGCCATTGAATCTCGTCGAGCTTCGGGAAGTTGACGTCGAGCAGGTAGCGCAGGGCGACCTGAGACACTATGGCGATGACGAGGATGACGTTCGCCCACATGACGACATGGCCGACACCGCGCACGATGGCATCCAGAACCCGCGCCAGCCGGGGCTCCTTGTGGTCGTCGCCTTCGACTTCCTCCCAAAGCGGATCGTAGTGCGTGCCCTGCCCTGTGGCCAGGACGTCTTCCGGCGGAGAGATTCTCGGTTCGCTGGGCATGGCCGTTTCCTCCTCGGTCTGTCGCATCGGCCGTCAGGATGCGCAGGTCGCGTCCGGGCCGGCCTTGGCCCGGACGCCGCACGATCACGTCAGTTGCGTGGCAGGAAGGCGTGCGACTTCCAGATGGCGTAGCCGTCGCGGAAGGCCTTCAGGTCCTCGTAGACCTTCGCGAAGAAGGGATCCCTTGCGACCTCCTCGGCCGCGACCTCCTCCCAGGTCGCACGGAACAGCTCGAGCATCTCGGGCGACCAATCCTTGATGGCCACGCCATTCTCCTCGACGTTCTTCTGCATTGCGGCGAACTGGATCGCCTCACCTTCGGCAAAGCTCTCGGTCATCTGTGCCTTGCAGGCCAGCTCGATCTGGGCCTGGAGCTCAGCCGCCAAGCCGTTCCATTCGTCCTTGTTGATCAGGAGCTCAAAGACCGTCGCCTGCTGGTGCCAGCCGGGGAAGTAGTTGAACTTCACCAGCTTGTCGAAGCCGAGCCTTTGGTCGATCGCCGGCATGGAGAACTCGGTGGCGTCGATCGCGCCCTTCTCCAGTGCCGGGAAGATCTCGCCGCCCGGCAGCAGCGACGTGGCGACGCCAAGCTTCTGCATCACCTTTCCGCCAAGGCCGAAAAACCGCATCTTCAATCCGTCCAGCTGCTCGGCGGACGTGATCTCTTCGGCGAACCAGCCCGAGGTCTCCGGCGCGATGATCGTGCAGGGCAGTACCTTTACGTTGTAGCCCGCCTGATCATACATCTCCTGGTAGAGCGCGAGCCCATTGCCGTAGTAGAGCCATGCCATGTACTCGCCGGCCTCGGGCCCGAATGGAACCGCCGAGAACAGCGGCGCGGCCGGGATCTTGCCGGCCCAGTAGCCGGCCGTGGCATAGCCCGAGTTGATCTTGCCCGAGGAGACGGCGTCGAGAATCTCGAACGGCGCGACCAGCTTGCCCGGCTCGTAGACCTTCATCTGGACCCGCTTCCCGGAAATCGTCGCGAGATCCTCGGACACGCGGACGATCGGCGTGCCGAGCCCGGGAAGCTCGGTAGAGAACGCGACAGGCGTCTTTAGCAGGATCCTTTCGTTCGCGGCGACAGCCGGCGCCGCAAGAGCCATTGCGACCGCAGCCGCCAAGGTCGTCGTGAGTTTCATTTGACAATCCTCCAGAGAGTTTGAGAAGTGGCCTTCCGCCACGGTTTGCGCCCTTGGGGCGCGGCTGGCAGCCGGTGGTTGCCGGCTTCGCTCGACGCGGGCGTTCCGTTCAACGGGTTGCCCAGGTCAAGATCATGATCAGCGTATGACTGCGCATGCCGCCGGTCGTGAAGTGAACGTGAGTCTGCAATCTGTTTTCCCTTTCCGCCTTGCGCCGCCCGCGGAACCGGCCCGCAGGCCGGTGCCGGTGCCGGTGCCGGTGCCTTGTGTCACCTCAATGCTGCCGGAAGCGCAGGTTTTCCCGTGTCAGCTGGTCCAGCCTGGTCACGCCCATCAGCTTCATGCCGCGCTCGATTTCGGCACGCAGGTTTCCCAGTGCGCGCTCCACTCCGGCCTGCCCGGCCGCCGCGAGAGCGTAGAGGTAGAGTCGCCCGCCCGAGCAGGCCTTCGCCCCGACCGACAGGGCCTTGAGCACATGGGTGCCGCGCTGGATCCCGCCCTCGCAGATCACGTCGATCCTGTCGCCGACGGCGTCAACGATCTCGGCCAGCTGATCAAAGGGCGCCCGCGAGCCGTCGAGCTGGCGCCCGCCATGGTTGGAAACCATGATCCCGGTGCAGCCGATGTCAACGGCGCGCCTGGCGTCGGCAACGCTCATGACGCCCTTGAGCGCGAACTGGCCGTTCCACTTGCGGCAAAGCTCCTCGGCATCCTTCCAGTTCATCGACTGGTCCAGCATGGTGGAGAAGTAGTCGCCGATCGAAGTGGCCAGGTTAGTGCCGGCGCTGACATGGCCCGAAAGATGCGGCAGGTCGAACCTCTCCCGAAAAAGATAGTTGATCGCCCACATCGGATGCGTCGCGAAGCTGGCCAGGCTGCCGGGCGTCAGCCGCGGCGGCGAGGTGAAGCCGGTTCTGAGGTCGCGCTCGCGATTTCCGCCCGTGATCGTGTCCACAGTCAGGGCCATGACGTCGAACCCGGCGGCCCTGGCCCGCTCGAGCAGCGCGTCGTTCAGCGCGCGGTCCTTGTGGAAGTAGAACTGGAACATCTTCGGTCCCGGCGCCATTGCGGCAAGCTCCTCCACGCTGACGGTCCCGAGCGAGGAGACGCCGAACATCGTGCCATGCTTCTGCGCCGCCGCTGCAACGGCGCGTTCGCCGGCATGGTGAAAGAGCCGCTGCAGCGCGGTCGGCGCACAATACACGGGCATGTCGAGCTTCTGGCCCATGACCTCCACGCTCATGTCGACGTGCTCGACCCCGGCAAGCACGTTTGGCACCAGATCGCAGCTCTCGTAGGATTCGGTGTTGCGCCGGTAGGTGATCTCGTCGTCCGCCGCGCCGTCGATGTAGTGAAAGATCGGCATGGGCAGCCGATGTCTTGCCAATGCGCGAAAGTCCCCGAAATTGTGACAGGACCTGACACCCATGGTTTTCTCCTCTGTCAGGGCTCGGCAGGGAGCCATCAAAGCGTGACAAAAACGGGGTCGTCGCCAGCGATCGCCGCCCGGGCGGCGACAGCCGCGACTGCAAGATCCTGCAGCCCAACGCCGGTGCCGTCGAAGAGCGTGACCTGGTCGTCTGACGTGCGCCCGGGATGCGTGCCGTTTATGACGGCGCCGATCGACGTGATGTCGCCCTTGGACAGGATTCCGGCGGCCACGGCGTGCTGCATCTCGCCGATCGAGATCGACTGCGCGACCTCGTCCGTGAAGACCGACGACTTTCCGGCCAGCGCGGCATCGATTTCCTGCTTGCCCACGGTGTCGGTTCCCATGCAGGCGAGATGAGTGCCGGGCCGGATCCATTCAGCCGTCAGAAGCGGCTCGAAGGCCGAGGTGATCGTGATTATGACATCCGCGTGCATGCAAACCGCTTCGGCGGAAACAGCTTCAAAGGGCAGTCCGATCTCGTTGGCCACGGCTCCGAGCCGTGGCAGCATCTCCGGATGAGGGTTCCAGGCTACAACTTTCTCGAAGTTGCGCCGTTCGGCGGCGGCGCGCAGCTGGAACTGGGCCTGGTGGCCTGCACCAATCATGCCAAGCACACGCGCATCCTGCCGCGCAAGGTGGGCGATTGACACGGAGGACGCAGCCGCCGTCCTTATCGCTGTAAGGTGGTTTCCGCCGACCAGCGCCTTCAGCCGGCCGGTGTCGGGATTGAACAGGAAGATCGTCGACTGGTGGTTTGTAAGGCCCTTGTCCACGTTGCCTGGCCAGTATCCGCCGGACTTGACGCCGAGTGCGAGGCTAGCGCGATCAAAGCCGGACTTGAAGCCGTAGAGCGCACCAGCATGACCGATCGCTTCGCGGACGACCGGGAAATTGTACGCGTCTCCGCACGCCATGGCCCCGAAGACCGCCTCCACGGCGTCGAAGGCCAGGTCTGAACTGACCAGACGCTCGCAGTCGGCTTCAGAGACGATCAATGCTTCCGTCGTAGGTGCCGCATTCCTGTCCGTATCGCATTGCATGGCTCTCTTCCTCATTGCCTGCTGGCCAGTGACCGGCTGGCCCGGTTCCGGAAGGGCGGCACTTCCCGCGCCCCGGACGACTGCGATTGCGTCAGTAGGCCTTGCCTCGGGCTGAAACGGGCCAGACGGCCTCGACCTCGCCGCCCCGCACGCCGACATACCAGTCGTGCACGTTGCAGGTCGGGTCGCAGTGCCCGGGCACAAGCCGCAGCTTGTCGTTGACTTCCAGCACCCCGCGAGGGTCATCGATCACGCCGTGCTCGTCGGAACACTTGACGTATTCGACATCGTCACGCCCGAAGACGACTGGAAGGCCGCTGTCGACGGACTGGGCCTTCAGGCCAGCGTCGCAGATCGCCTTGTCAGCCTTGGCGTGGCTCATGACCGATGTAAGGATGAAGAGAGCGTTCTCCCATTCGCCCCGGTCGATGCGGTTTCCGTCCTTGTCGAGTATGCGCCCGTAGTCGGCGTCCATGAAGGCGTAGGATCCGCACTGCAACTCGTTGTAGACGCCGGAGGTTCCTTCGAAATGGTAGGATCCCGTCCCGCCGCCGCCGACGATGTCGCATTCCAGTCCCTCAGCTGCAAGCGCGTCGACCGCATCGCACACCATTTCGATCGCGATATCGATCTTCGCCTTCCGGTCCCCATATTTCTCCATGTGCTGCATCGCGCCCTGGTAGGCCTGGATGCCCGAGAACTTCAGTCCCGGCGCTTCATCCAGAGCCTTCGCGATTGCGAGGACTGACGGCGTATCGTTCACGCCGCAGCGACCGGCGCCGCAATCTATCTCGACCAGGCACTCGATTTGCGTGCCGTGCCTCAAGGCAGCTGCCGAGAGATCAGCGACATTCGCCAAGTCGTCGACGCAGCAGATCGTGCGCGCACCAAGCTGCGGAATGCGGGCTAGGCGATCGATCTTGGCGGGATCACGCACCTGGTTCGATACCAGCACGTCCCGGATGCCGCCGCGGGCGAAAACTTCGGCTTCGGAGACTTTTTGGCAGCACACGCCGCAGGCGCCACCCAGTCTTTCCTGCAAGAGCGCCACGTCCACCGACTTGTGCATCTTGCCATGGACACGATGCCGGACCCCGTGTTCCCTGGCCCAGTCCCCCATCCTCGCGATGTTGCGTTCGAGCGCATCGAGATCCAGGATCAGGCACGGCGTCTGGATTTCGCTTTCGCGCATGCCGGCGATCGCCGGAACGTCGTAACCCACTTCCAGGTCTTCAATCTTGATCGGAGCGTTCATTGCATGGTCTCCTGTTCAATGCTTCGTCCAGGGCAGCCTGTCGAGATCGACATTGCCGCCGGTGACAATGACGCCGACGCGCTTGCCGGCGAACGTCTCGGGGTTCTTCAGGATCACCGCGAGCGGAACGGCGCAGCTCGGCTCGATCACCTGCCTGAGCCGCTTCCAACTGAGCTTCATGGCGTCGATGATCTCCTGCTCGCTGGCCGTCAGGATGTCGGTGACGTGCTTCGAGACGAAATGCCAAGTCAGCTCCTTCAGAGGCACTTTCAGTCCGTCCGCGATCGTCTCCGGCGCGTCGTCGGCAATGATGCGACCTGCCCTCAGGGACCGCATCGCGTCATCCGCCTGCTCGGGCTCGGCGGCGTAGACTCTTACGTGCGGCGCTACCGAGGCCACGGTCAGGCAGGTGCCTGAAATCATGCCGCCGCCGCCGATCGGGGCGAGCAGGAGGTCGAGATCCCTGACCTGATCAAGGAATTCCCTGGCACAGGTGGCCTGCCCGGCAATCACGCGCGGGTCGTTGTAGGGGTGAACGAAGTCGCCGCCAGATTCGGCCTGGACCCCGGCAAATACCTCCTCGCGGGACGAGGTCGACGGCTCGCATTCGGTGATCCTGCCGCCGTAGCCGATCACGGCGTCCTTCTTGGCCTGGGGCGCGGTCCTCGGCATGACAACGTCGCACGGGATGCCGCGCCGTCCGGCGGCGTAGGCGAGGCACAGCGCGTGGTTCCCGGACGAGTGCGTGGCAACGCCCTTCGACGCCCGCTCCTCGGACAGGCCGAAGACCGCGTTGCATGCACCGCGCACCTTGAAGGCTCCAGGCGGCTGCAGGTTCTCGCACTTGAAGAACAGCGTGGCCCCGGCCTGCCTGTCGAGGGCATTGCTGGTCAGGATCTCTGTGCGGCGGATGTGCGGCGCGATCCGTTCGTGCGCGCCGATCACGTCGCTCCATGTCGGAAGGTGCATGGCTGCAGGACTCCTCGTTTCAAGCTTGTTCACGCGGCCCGCCTGAGTTGTGCCTGGGCGGTCGTGCGGTAGTGTTCCTGTGCCGCACGCGTGCCGGATCCGATCTCGACTGGGTAGCCGAGGTCCGCCATCGCCATTTCGACCGTCGCGAGACCTGAGAGCATCATGACGTCCGTGAGCGAGCCAAGGTGCCCGATCCGGAAGGCCCTGCCGGCCATCCGGCCCAGTCCGACACCGAAGGAGACGCCGTAGGCATCGAAAATGTGGCTCGTCAGAACGTCCGAATCGAAGCCTTCTGGAACGTAAATCGCGCTGACGGTATCCGAGCAGAGCGCGCGCCGCTTGGCGCAAAGCTCAAGGCCCCAGGCTTGCACGGCCTTGCGCACGCCCTCGGCGATGCGGGTGTGCCGCGCGAAGACGTTTTCCAAGCCCTCCTCGAACAGCATGTCAAGACTTGCACGAAGGCCGAACATGATCTGCAGAGGCGGGGTGTATGGAAAACCGCCCTTCCCGTTCGCCGAGGCCATGTCACCAAAATCGAAGAAGGTGCGCGGGCATCCGGCGGCCCTGGCAGCGTCCAGCGCCTTCGGGCTGACGCCTATTATGGCCATGCCGGTTGCGAGCATGAAGCCCTTCTGGCTGCCCGTTACCGCAAGATCGACGCCCCATTCGTCCATCCGGAAATCCATCGATGCAAGCGACGAGACGCAGTCGACGAATAGCAATGCGGGATGGCCGGCGGCATCCATCGCGCGCCGGACGGCCCCGACGTCCGAACGCACGCCCGTTGCCGTTTCGTTGTGGGTGACGAGAACCGCCTTGATCTGGTGACTCTTGTCTGCGGCAAGGCGCTCTCCGTAGAGATCCGCAGGCGCGCCTTCGCCCCAGTCGCATTCGATAATCTCGACGTCCAGGTTGTGCCTTTGGCAAAGATCGATCCAGCGCTGCGAGAACATTCCGCACCGCGCGGCGAGAATCTTGTCGCCCGGCGACAGCGAGTTCGTGATCGCGGCTTCCCAGCCGCCAGTTCCCGACGCAGGGAACGTGATCACCTTTCCCGAAGTTGTCTTGAACACCTTCTTCAAGTCGCAAAGGAGCGGCTCGAGCAGCTCGATGAAGTCCGGAGCGCGATGATCCATGGTCTGTATGCTCATCGCGTAGCGCAGGCGGTCCGGGATGTTCGTGGGTCCTGGAATGAAGACCGGATTCTGGTCGCTCATGGGTCGTTCTCCGCTGGTTTCGAGCGCGTCAGTGGGTGATTCGCTCGATTTCTTATTTTTTATGGAATTGATTTCCAAGATAGTCAATAATAATATATTGTTTTTTATCAGTATGTTATGTAATACAATAATATTTTATAATTTTCTGGAAAAATTTTATGAAGCTGCTATTAAGGT
>VYCX01000418.1 GCA_009843725.1 Boseongicola sp. SB0675_bin_26 | reverse complement strand
ATTCAGGAATGTCCAGGCCGGCGGGTCGGCAAAAGCCAGTTGCGGAGCCGCGCTTGCCGGAAACCGTCCGCGCCGAAACCGGCGCGCCGCCGGAGCAAACAGCGGCGAAACCCGATGGCCGGGTCTGGCAAGAACGGCTACCGGCACCAGGGCCATGATCTCCTCCCAGCGTTCCCAGCGATGCAGGTCCGCCAGGTTGTCGGCGCCCATGAGCCAAACGAAGCGGACGCCGGGAAACCGCCCCGTCATTCGGCTGAGGCTGTCGCATGTGCGCCGTGTCGCAAGCCGCACTTCCAGGTCCGTGACGCGGACGCGAGGATGCCTCATGACCGCCCGCGCCCGCGTCATGCGCTCAGGCAACGGGGCGGGCCCGCTGTCCTTCAAGGGATTGCCAGGCGACACCAGCCACCACACTTCGTCAAGGGCGAGCCTCTTCAATGCTTCACGGGTGATGTGCGCATGACCTCCATGAGCCGGATCAAATGATCCGCCAAGCAGCCCGATGCGCATTCCAGGCCGCGCCAGTGGGAATCCTCTTTCCATGAAACAAGGGTCGTGTCCCGCCTGCCCGCAATTGTCCAGAGAATTCCGGATCATGGGTCGCTGGGGATCCGGATGCGAAACTCGATCTGGACGCGCCATGCGCGACCGCCTAGGTTCGCCCTTCGAAAGGACCTGATTCATGGCATTCGGCACCAATGTACGCACCTATTTCGAGGGCAGCTGGCATGACGGTGACGCCTTCGTCATGAGGGCCGCCGATCACGGCGCATGGCTTGGTTCAAGCGTCTTCGACGGCGCGCGCTACTTCGAAGGGGTGGCTCCCGACCTCCTCGCCCATTGCGAGCGGGTCAATCACTCCGCAGAAGCCCTCATGCTGACTCCGACGCATGCCGCAGAGGAAATGGTCGAGATCATTTGGGACGGATTGAAGTCCCTTTCCACGGACGCGGCCGTGTATGTCCGGCCCATGTACTGGGGCGTTGACGGGGACGAAACCGCGATCGTGCCGGATGCCGGCAGCACCGCATTTTCCGTCTGTCTCGAAGAAAGGCCGTTGGCACCCGAAGACGCATCGACTCGATTGACCACCACGCGATTCCGTCGCCCCATCCTGGAAAGCGCGGTCGTCAACGCCAAGGCGGGATGCCTCTATCCCAACAACGCGCGCATGATCGCAGAAGCGCGGGCAAAAGGCTATCCGAACGCGCTCGTGGCCGACGCCATGGGCAATGTCGCGGAAACCGCCACTGCAAACATCTTCATGGTCAAGGACGGGGAAGTCCTGACCCCCGTCGCGAACGGCACCTTTCTGGCCGGCATCACGCGTGCACGTCACATGGCGAATCTTGCAGCCGACGGCTCATCCGTCCGCGAGGCCGTGCTGACCTTCGACGACATTCGTGGCGCCGACGAACTCTTCATGTCAGGCAACATGAACAAGGTCACGCCCGTCATCGAGTTCGACGGAACCGAGTTCCAGCCGGGACCCGTCACGCGCCGCGTGCGCGAGATGTACTGGGACTGGGCACTTTCGGAGGGCGGCTGACCGTCTCGCGCATCCTGACGGACCCTGGCGTGGCCAACGCCGTCGGCGTTCGCTCCGCAGGCGCGCCGCCCCGGGATGCGTCGATGGCGCCGCAATTCGGCATATGGACACGTCCCCGAACCTCGTCCACGCTGCGCCGGACTCAGAAAGGGCATTCCACCGATGGCATCACATCAAAGCGGCGGCTTCCTCTACCTGCCGGACGACGCGATCGAGGCGCTTGCAATCCCGCCCGGCGAAATCGCCGACGCCATCGAGGCCGCGCTGATCGCGAAATCCGAGGGCCGGCTTCATGTGACGCCAAAGTCCGCGCTTCTTCCGGGCGACGGACGCTACATGATGTCCACGCTTGCAGTCGGCGACGAGGGGCTGACGGTCCTCAAGACCGTCAGCGTGAGCCCTGGCAACCCGGGGCGCGGCCTGCCCTCGATCAACGGGGCCATCCTCGCGCTCGACGCCGAGACCGGACTGTTGAAAGCGGTCATGGGGGCAAACTGGATCACGGCGCACAGGACGGCGGCGCTCTCGGCGGTCGCGGCGCGGCGCCTTGCCGATCCCGCCTCTGCATCGATCGGGTTCGTTGGATGCGGCGTCCAGGCACGAAGCCATCTCGCCGCGCTTCGTGCGCAGTTTCCCCTGCGGCAGGTCCTGGCCTGCGGCCGGAGCACGGCCAATCGCGACGCCTTCTGCGAGGAGGTCCGTGCATCGGGACTGGACGTCCGTGCGGCAGACGCGGAAGAGACCCTTCGCGAGACCGACATCGTGGTCACGTCCATCACGCTCGATTACGCGGTCGAGCCCTTCCTTGACGCGGCCTGGATGAAGCCCACCGCCTTTGCAGCGATCACCGACCTGTGCATTCCCTGGCGGACCGACAGCCTCGCCCGCATCGGCACCGTCGTGATCGACGATCTCGAACAGGAGCGGGCCGCGGATCGCCCCATGGTGGACGCAGGGGCCGTTGCCGGCGATCTGATTGATCTCGTCACGGGGCGCATTGACAAACTGAAGCAGCCTGCGGCCTTCGCGTTCCGGGGGATGGCCCTCGGCGACCATGCCGCTGCCGTTCTTGCATATTCGCGTGCACGGAAGACAGGAGCAGGACAGGTCGTCGCGCATGCCACGATGGACAGCGGCGCCTGATCCGCGCATCTTGCGACCGGGACAGGAGGCGGAGCATGCGAAAGTTCCTGGTGATCCTTGACGACAGCCGCGAATGCCTGAACGCGATGCGGTTTGCGGCCATGGGCGCATCGGGGCCAGGCGGAGGCGTGCAGGTTCTCGCCGTCATCCCGCCAGAGGAGTTCCAGCACTGGATCGGCGTCGGTGAAATCATGCGTGAGGAGGCGCGCGAGCGCATCCACGCGCATTTCGAGGTTTTCGCCAAATGGATGCGCGACAGGCAGGCAGTGGACCCCGAACTGGTGATCCGCGAAGGTGAGGTCGTGCCCGAAATCCTGGCGCAGATCGAGGACGACGGCGGAATCGGGATGCTCGTGCTCGGCGCCAACCCCGGCAAGGGCGGCCCGGGGCCCATCGTGTCGGCACTTTCGCGGCGCCTTGGCTCCCTGCCCGTGCCGCTGGCCGTCGTCCCCGGGGAGCTCTCGAAGGAGCAGCTCAGCCAAATCTGGTGATGCCCTTCCAGAGACGGCATTGGGGAAACCCCTTGATCGCAAGGCGAATTTCCTTCGCGCCGCTCTTTCTCGCAGGTCTCGCCTCCCCGTCAGCCAATCTGGAATCATTCCAGATCCATTGACAGCGGCGCTGCCCGGACGCATATCTATGTCCTGCCGGAGGCAAGCCCATGTTCATACAGACCGAGTCCACTCCCAACCCCGCCACGCTCAAGTTCCTGCCCGGCCAGACCGTGCTCGGAACGGGCACTGCGGATTTCCCGTCGGCCGACACGGCGGGTCCGTCGCCGCTTGCGCAAAGAATATTTGCAGTGAACGGTGTCACAGGCGTCTTCCTTGGCGCGGACTTCGTCACGGTGACCAAGGAGGGCACGCAGGAATGGGATGTCCTGAAGGCGCCGGTTCTCGGCGCCATCATGGAGCATTTCCAGTCAGGCCAGCCGACCATGGAAAGCGCCGCCGCCGAGAGCGGGCACGCGGATCACGACGGCGAGAACGAGGAAATCGTCACGCAGATCAAGGAGCTGCTCGACACGCGGGTGCGTCCCGCAGTCGCGCAGGACGGTGGCGACATCGTGTTTCACGGATTTGACCGGGGCGTCGTCTATCTCCACATGCAGGGCGCCTGCGCCGGATGCCCGTCTTCCACGCTGACGTTGAAGATGGGGATCGAGAACCTGCTTCGGCACTACATCCCGGAAGTCGTGGAGGTACGTCCTGTCGCGGCCTGAGCCCACGATCCTGGCATTCGACACGTCGGCCGCGCACTGCGCGGCCGCATTGCTGAAGAAAGGCCGGATCGCGGCCTCAAGACACCAGGAAATGGCGCGCGGCCAGGCGGAAAGCCTCTTCCCGATGCTCGAAGAGCTGATGGACGAGGCCGGCATGGACTGGCAGGACCTCGACGCCATCGGAGTCGGGGTCGGGCCCGGCAATTTCACGGGAATCCGCATTTCGGTCAGCGCTGCGCGAGGACTTGCGCTGTCACTGGGCATTCCGGCCATCGGGATCAACACGCTCGAAGCGATCTTCCATGTTGCAGGTCGCCCCCCGGGCCGGATTGCCGTCTTCCTGCCTGCCCCGAAGGGCTCGACGTACTTCCAGGTATTCGCTGGCGGCGAGCCTCTGGGTCCGGCCTTCCTCGAAGCGGACGGATCGCTGCGCGATCCGCAATGGGCCGAAGGCGTGAAGGCTGTCGTCGGACCAGGAAAGGACAGCGCTTGCCGTCAGATTGCGATCAAGCTCGGCCGGGCTGGCAAGGGACCCGTGCCGGAGCAACTTGTGGTCGACAGCCTGAACGAGCAGGCCAAGGCCATCTCCGCGTGCGCCGCGCAGCGATTCGGTTCATGGAACGAACGGCCGAAACCCCTCTACGTTCGCCCGGTCAATGCAGCCCCGGCCCATGGCCCGCCGCCGGCCATGCTGCCGTGACGCCCGAGACGCTTGCCGCTCTCCACGCACGCTGCATGAGCGTTCCGGGTCCGTGGAGCGTTCGCGACTTCTCCGGCCTTCTGGCGAGCCCCGGCGTGTTCCTAGCGACGCCGCCTCCGGACCGTCGCGCGCGGCGCGGGCAAGATCCTGAAGAGGCCGCTGAAAGGTTCCGTGGCTTCGCGCTTGGACGCATCGCCGCCGACGAGGCCGAACTCCTCACGATCGCGGTTGATCCCGCGCACCGGCGCCAAGGCATCGGCCGTGCCTGCTGCGCAGCCTTCGAGACCGAGGCGAAGTCGCGTGGCGCCTTGCGAGCCTTCCTTGAAGTGGCGGCGACAAACGAAGCCGCACGCCGTCTCTACCTGGCATCGGGATGGATCAGGCACGGGTGCCGCAATGCATACTATCGCACGCCGGCCGGGTGCGTCGACGCCGTCCTGATGAGCAAGCGCCTCGCCGCTGCCTGATGCCGAATCCGTGCTTGCGCCGCATCCAGCGGCAAGACGCCTATTGACCCTTCCCGCCCGCTGTTGCCTAAATCGGGCATCTGGCGGACGCCGGGGGACTCGACCTCCGGCGTCAACGCCCTGAATGCAACTAGGAGATTCTCGACATGACCTTCATGCAAAAGACGCTCGGCTGTGCGGCGGCCCTGGCAGTCGGTGCCACTGCCTGCCTTGCGGAACCGGCCTTGATGTACGACCTTGGCGGAAAGTTCGACAAGTCGTTCAACGAGGCCGCCTACAACGGCGCGCAGCGCTGGGCCGAGGAAACGGGCAATTCCTACCGCGAAATCGAGGTGACGGCCGAGGCACAGCGAGTCCAGTTCGCGACACGGCTGGCGGAGGCCGGGTTCAATCCGGTCGTCGTGCTCGGATTCCAGAACGCGGCAACCCTGGAGGAGGTCGCGCCCAAGTATCCTGACACGTCGTTCGTCCTGGTCGACATGGTGGTCGACCTGCCGAACGTGCGGTCGGTCATATTCCAGGAGCACGAGGGATCGTATCTCGTCGGCATGCTGGCCGCGATGGCAACCGATTCGAACACGATCGGGTTCATCGGCGGAATGGACATACCGCTCATCCGTCACTTCGGCTGCGGCTACGCACAGGGCGCCAGGGCCGTGAACCCCGACATCACCGTCATCGCCAACATGACGGGCACGACTCCGGCAGCGTGGAACGATCCGGTCAAGGGCGGCGAGCTGACCAAGGCGCAGATCAGCCAGGGGGCCGACGTGATCTATGCCGCGGCAGGCGGCACCGGCGTTGGCGTGCTGCAGGCGGCGGCCGACGCCGACGTGCTCTCGATCGGGGTCGACTCGAACCAGAACCATCTGCATCCGGGCCAGGTGCTGACCTCGATGATCAAGCGCGTCGACAACGCCGTTTTCAACGCCTTCAGCGACGGCCCGGGCCTGGACACCGGCATCGTTGTCATGGGCCTTCCCGACGACGGCGTGGGATACGCGCTGGACGAGAACAACGCGCCCCTGATCTCGGCGGACATGAAGGCGGCCGTCGACGAAGCCCGGGAGAAGATCATCTCCGGCGAGATCGAGGTCGTCAGCTACTACGAGAACGACAGCTGCCCGGCGCACGACTTCTGATGCGCGACGGCTCAGACCAGGCGGGGCGGCCGGACGCGGCCGCTCCAGCCATCGAGCTTCGGGGGATTTCCAAGTCCTTCGGCCACGTGCAGGCCAACAAGGACATCTCGATGCGAGTCATGCCGGGGACGATCCACGGCATCATCGGCGAGAACGGGGCTGGAAAGTCCACGCTGATGTCGATACTTTACGGCTTCTACAAGGCCGATGCGGGCGAGATTCTCGTCGGCGGCACGAAGACCGAAATTCCCGACAGCCAGGCCGCGATAGCCGCCGGAATCGGCATGGTCTTCCAGCACTTCAAGCTGGTCGAGAACTTCACGGTCCTGGAAAACGTCATACTCGGCGCGGAGGACGGAACAAGGCTCAAGCCGTCGCTTGCCAGGGCCCGGTCGCTGCTGACAGAACTGGCGCGCGAATACGAGCTGAACGTGAATCCCGACGAGAGGATCGAGGATCTCTCGGTCGGCCACCAGCAAAGGGTGGAGATCCTGAAGGCGCTCTACCGCCATGCCGACATCCTGATTCTCGACGAGCCGACCGGCGTGCTGACCCCGTCGGAAGCGGATCACCTGTTCCGCATTCTCAAGGGACTGCGCGACGAGGGCAAGACCATCGTCCTGATCACGCACAAGCTCCGCGAGATCATGGACGTGACCGACACGGTGAGCGTCATGCGTCGGGGCGAGATGACGGCAACCGTCAGGACGTCCGGCACGAATCCGCAGGAACTGGCCGAGCTGATGGTCGGGCGCAAGGTCCTGCTTCGCGTCGACAAGAAGAAGGCCGATCCGGGCAGGAAGGTGCTCGAGATCGAGGACCTGCGGGTCGTGGACGACGACGGCGTCGAACGGCTGAAGGGCATCAGCCTCGACCTGCGGCAGGGCGAGATCCTCGGCATTGCCGGGGTCGCCGGCAACGGGCAGTCCGAACTGCTCCAGGTGCTTGGCGGCTGCCGCAGGGCCACCGGCCGCATCCGCCTGAACGGCAGCGAGATCGATCCGACGGATCATTCGCTGGACGGCCAGGTCTGGCGCGGCCGGGGCGTGTCGCACGTGCCGGAGGACCGGCAGCGCGAAGGGCTGATCCTGGACTTCTTCGCGTGGGAAAACATGGCCTTCGGCTACCACCACGCTCCGGAATACCAGAAGTCGCGCTGGCTCATGAACAACGCCGCCATCCGTCGCGAATCCGGCAGGAAGATGGAGCGATTCGACGTCCGTCCGCCGATCCCGGGACTGGCGGCACGGAACTTTTCGGGCGGCAACCAGCAGAAGATCGTGCTGGCCCGCGAGATCGAGCGTGATCCGGACGTGCTTCTGGTGGGCCAGCCGACGCGGGGCGTGGACATCGGCGCAATCGAGTTCATTCACCAGCGGATCGTCGAGCTTCGCGACCGGGGGAAGGCGATTCTCCTGCTCTCGGTGGAACTCGACGAGATCCTCTCGCTCGCCGACCGCATCGCGGTGATGTTCGACGGCAAGATCATGGGCGAGCGAATGCCGGACCAGACCAGCGAGCACGAGCTTGGCCTGCTCATGGCGGGCATCACGGACAAGGCGACCGCGGCATGAAGAGTGCGGCCATCAGCTTCTCGACGGCAAGGGGGCCTGGGCGATGAGTGTCCTGCCGAAATGGGCCGACGCGGTCCTGATCCCGCTTCTCTCGATCCTGATCTCGTTCGTGATTTCCGGGCTGGTGATCCTCTATCTCGGGCTGAACCCGTTCGAGGCGCTGCGGCTCATGGTCACGGGCGCGCTCGGGTCGAGCTACGGGTGGGGCTACACGCTGTTCTACACGACGAACTTCATCTTCACGGGCCTCTGCGCGGCGATCGCGTTTCACGCGCGGCTCTTCAACATCGGGGGCGAGGGCCAGGCCACCCTCGGCGGTCTCGGCGTAGCGCTGGTCTGCCTGGCGGTTCCCTGGCCGCACTGGACCCTGGCGCTTCCGGCGGCGATGATCGGGGGAGCCTTGTTCGGGGCAGCATGGGCCTTCATCCCCGCATGGCTGCAAGCGAGGCGGGGCAGTCACATCGTCATCACGACGATCATGTTCAACTACATCGCGGCGGCGCTCATGGTCTACCTGGTCGTCGAGATCCTGAAGCCGGAAGGGTCGATGGATCCCGCGACCCGACGCTTCGGCCCCGGCGCCGAGCTGCCGCTCTTTGCAGACATCTTCGGCCTTGTCGGCATACCGTTCTCGTCGTCCGCTCCCGCGAACATCAGCTTTTTCATCGCGCTCCTCGCCTGCCTGCTGTTCTGGCTGCTGGTCTGGCGAACGCGGC
>VYCX01000299.1:3271-8575 GCA_009843725.1 Boseongicola sp. SB0675_bin_26 | reverse complement strand
GCGAGATCGCCATCATACATGCGCCGGGCGACATGGCCCTGAATTCGCCTGTGCCTGATTCGCGTGTGCGGCCGGCCGGTGAAGATCCGGATCCAGGTCAGGATGCGCTGGCGCAGGGCGCGGGCGATGTGGAGGCGAGCCCTTCGCGCGAAGTCGACCGCGCCGTCATCTCGGACGAGCAGGACTTTGAAGCGGTAAGCTCGCGCGAGACCATCGAAAGCGACCGCGACAGGCTTCAACGCCAGCGAGAGGCGCTCAGGGTCGTCGAGCCCGAAGATCTGCCAGTCCGTCCGGAAGGTTCGGAGCCCAACATCGTGGCATATGCGCTCTCGGCAACGAACAAGGTCGGCGAACCGGTCTACCGCCGTCGGGGCGGTTTCAACGAGGAACGGTACAGCCGTGCCTGCACCAGGTATGGCTGGACCGACCGGGCGCAGGCCGCATTCCTGGAATCGGGCGGACCCGAGCGCGACTGGAAGGGCCTCGATCCGGACGGTGACGGGTTTGCCTGCAACTGGGACCCAAGTCCCTTCCGAATCGCTAGACAGGACGGCTAGGCCTCCAGTCCTGCAGTTCATGCCCGTCAGCGGCAACTCGCCCATCATAAGGCGCTGCAATCGCTGGCGCGCGTCGCGTCTCCGGTGCAGTGAACTCGCACTTGCCCGTGACATTCGCTGGCTCACTGCATTCTTCGGGATCCCGGAGGCAATCGGGCCCGGACGCGCCGTCTCTTGATGACGCTCTGGACCCGCGTCTGAAGAACCACGAATCGAGCGGCAATGACCTGGGCAAGGAGTCAGCAAGTGTCGAGCGCAACACCCGTTCTCGGCCCGACTCCTTCACGGCAGCCGTTCATCCATGCCCGACCGCGCCCGGGTAGTCCGGCGACCAGCCCTCCAGGGTCCGCCATTGTTCCCTGAGAGCCTTCCCGGCATCCGCAAAGCTCTCGCCGGTCGGGACGATCTCCTCGAACCAGTCGACCCGGAAGTGCCGGAACGACTGCCGCAGCTCGCACCAGGCGGCGAGGACCGTCGCGTCCGGGTAGTAGATCAGGCACAGCGGGCGCAGCCGCCGGCGCGTCACGCGCCCGTTGCGGTCGCGGTACCGGGCGTCGATCCCGGTTTCGGTGTCGACGGCATCGCGAACGGTCCTGAGCACGTCCATCCGGGCGTCCGGCGCCCCTGCCTGCGAGACGAGACGTCGCGGGTCCTCCGCATCACCGGCAACCTGCCTTGCCACGACGAGCTTGGACTCCGCCCGGGCGGCGGCGGCGATCAACGCGCCGTCCCCGGTCCGGCCGAGCATCCTGAGGCCGGCGAGGACGGCCTCCGCCTCTTCCTTCGTGAAGGCGAGCGGCGGCAGGTCGTAGCCGCGCCGCATCACGTAGCCGACGCCGGCCTCGCCTTCCACGGGAACGCCCATCGCCTGCAGCGAGGCGCAGTCCCGGTATATGGTGCGCAGGCTGACCTCCAGCGCTTCCGCGATCTCCCTCCCCGTCATGGCGCGGCGGGACCGGCGCAGGATCTGCACAAGCTCGAAGAGGCGGTCGATGCGGGACATTTCGGTACGCGGACTCTGCTGCCACACAGTTGTCAGTGGCACCATGCGAAGAAGCCCCGGGTGATTCAAGCCGGGAGGCCGCCATGCCGGACGATCGGGACCACGGGTTCCGGAGGAGCGCTGCGCGCATTGGCGCCTTCGCGTCCCTGAGCTACGCCGTCGACTACTCCTTCCAGCTCGTCGACATCTTCTGGGTGGCGCGGCTCGGCGCCGGCGCGCCGACAGCCATCGCGATCGCGTCCTCAGCCCTCTTCCTCGTTCTCGCGCTGAACGAGGTGGTCGGCGCCGGCACGGTCCCGCTCTTCGCGCAGGCGGCCGGCTCCGGGGACCGGGAACGGACCGGCCACGTCATCCTGCAGGCGCTGCTCCTCAAGCTGGTCCTTGGGGCGGTGATGGCGCTCGCCTTCGGCGCGTTCATGCTGTGGGCGGCGCCACTCTACGACATCGGCGCCGCGGCCCGCGGCCATCTCGCGGCCTACGGGAAGGTCATCTGGCTTTCGCTGCTGCTGGTCCCGGCCTGTTCGACCATGATGACGGCGCTGCGCTCGCTTGGCGGCGAGGCGGATGCCGCGCGCGCATCCGTGCTTGCCCTGCTTCTGAACATGGCCCTGAACCCGGTGCTCATCTTCGGGGTCGGTTCCTGGCCAGGACTGGGCATCGTCGGCGCGGCCTGGGCGACGGTGCTCGCGCAGGCGGCCGCGACGGTGCTGGCGGCAAGGTCCCTTGCCAGGAACCGGTTCGGCGCGAGGGTGTTCAGCGCCGCCAACCTCGAATGGTGTCCGCATCTCTACGGAGCCATCGCGGTGATCGGGTTGCCGCTGAGCGGCGTGATGGCGCTCTACAATCTCGAGCAGGCCGCGGTCACCGCAATCGCCGCGAGCTTCGGCACCGCCGTCAGCGACGGCTTCGGGATCGGCGCCCGGATCTGCGGCTTCCTTTTCATGGCGGTTTTCGGAATCGCCGTCGGCGCCTCGGTGACCGTCGGCCTGCACCTGGGCGCCGGAAGGGCGGACGTGGTGCGCCGGGCGCTGCCCAGGTTCGCCGGCGCCGGCACCGCCGCGTTCGGCGCTGTCGCGCTGCCGCTCGCGCTCCTTGGCGACGAGCTGGTCAGGCTCTTCACGCAGAACGCCGCGACTGTCGCCGCGGGCGGGACCTATCTCCGGTTCATGGCGGCGGCGCTCTGCCTGCTGTGCGCCCATCACGTCTTCAACGCCGCCTTCGAGGGCGCCGGGCGCAACATGCCCGTGCTGCTCGCGTCGGCCGCCATGCATCTCGGGGTCGAGCTGCCTGCCGTGCTGGCGCTGGCATTCCTCGACGCGCTGAACCCCGAGACGCTCTGGGCCGCGATGACGGTCACGGCCGCGGTCGGCGCGCTCCTCTCCGCATTGCTGTTCCGTCACGGCGGATGGCTGGCGGAACCCCTCTCCACGGAATCGCAAAAAGAAAGACCGGATAAGCCTCTTGCAAGGCCGTCGAGGTGAGCGGCTGATGAACAGCGCCGACTTTGTTTCGCGGTCAGATGCGCGCTCCGAATCTCGCGGATTGTCGGCATTCCTTCGGCATGAAGCGGGACAGGAAACGAACATTTGCGGGTGTTGGCCAAGCCCTTCCGTCCGCTGTCCTCTTCGACGCCTTTCTGGGTCCGACAAGGTACCTGAGAATGCAATGCCGCCACCCCTTGACGGAATCGGCGATCTGGCCGTCCATAGGACAACCTAGGCGCCGCAGCGTGAGGTTTGGGGCATTTTGCTCGCGCGTGAGAATCCGCGCGGAATGACAGCCATTGCGGGCTACCGGATCCGGCATCTCGTGGCTGCGAGGCATGGCTGGGGCCGCAGGGTTCTTGACCGGCGTGCAGCGGGTCCCAGTGCGGGATCGCTGGATCGGATGGGACGATGCCGGGCGCGGGGGACACCTCCGCCACCCGATCTGCCTGAGCCGGTTCCTGGTTCGGTCCAATGTTCGCTGTCCGCATCTTGCCGGTCAAGCCCTCGGGCGCACCCTCCAAGACTGCCGCACGACTTCGAGGCGCGCTACGAGTGCCGGACGTTCCTCGTGGACAGCCGGGTCGATGGTGTGTATCAATGCACATTCTCGCGGTTGGCCAACTTCAGGCTCGTGGGAAAGTCTGGGGGTCGAGGTCGAAACGACCGGGCCATGTGGGGCCGACGAATCGAGAAGGCGGTTCCGATAGACGGGGCGGAACGCGCTTGGCGATGCATGCTCGATGTGGTCTGGTTTTCGTGGATCAGGTGGCCGATCGGCCAAATGAGTCGGGGTTGGAGGGCCACCCTTTGGTGACAGTCGCCTGTCGGCACTGCTTGTGGAGAGCACAGGTCTGCCGGCTGCCTGCCCGGGATAGAAGATCAACGTCGGCAGCGCCGCGATCACGGTGGTGTTCGTCCGGCGCATCATGGCCATGACGCTGTTCAGACGTCGGGTGCAAGATTGCGAGTCAGGGCAGATCCTTGCCGACCGTGAAGCAGACTTCCTGTACGCCCATGCACTGGTACGCAACATGAGGGCTCCGGACCGGCAGGGCGGTGCGGCGCGTGCCGGGGGTTCATCTCGGCAGCTGCCGGGACAGCAAGCACGATTCGAAGCGTGGAAACCAGATCATGTTGTGCGGACACGCTCGGCTCTCGATTGTCGCACTTGGCGAACGCATCGGGTTCCGCGCCGGTCAGAGGCGTGCGTTGGCCAACGAAGAATGACCGGTTGCAATGCGCATTCGGCATGACGCGGCAGGGCCAGGCGCGGAGGTCATCGACAGACCTGCCGCCTGCTTCGGGGACCGGCCATCCGGGGCTCAGATCGAACTGGTCGTAATTCACTATACGGCAATGGCGAATGCCGAGGCGGCGCTTGAACGCCTCTGCGGCAGCGAATTCGACGTCTCTGCGCACTATCTGGTGGGGCGGGACGGAACGGTGTTTCGGATTGTTCGCGAGGACAAGCGGGCTTGGCACGCGGGTGCCGGCTCCTGGGCGGGGCGGGGCGACGTGAATTCCCGTTCCATCGGCATCGAACTCGACAATGACGGCATGTCGAAATTCACCGAACCGCTCATGGACAAGCTGGAAATTCTGCTCGCCGACATTCTGGACCGTCACGGCCTGCCTCCGCAGGCGGTGATTGGGCACTCCGACATGGCCCCCGACCGGAAGCGCGACCCTGGACGGCATTTCGACTGGCGGCGGCTCGCCGAGAAAGGCCTCTCGGTATGGCCGGCACATTTGCCAGGCGGTGACTTCATCCGAGATGCCGCTGTGTTCGGCTACCCGGTGCACGCGGGGGAAAGCGCCATATTGTCCGCTTTTCGCCAGCGCTTCAATCCGAGTGCGAGAGGCCCCGTATCAAAGGATGATGAGGCCCTCATGGCCGGACTGGCACGAAGGTTTCCGGCCGAGGTCGCATGAGGCTTTTCTGGCCCCGTGTGACGCGTCTGACCTCGATTGCCGCTTCCTTGCTCGCGCATCCGTGCCTCGAACAGGCGTGGGAACGAGGTTGCCATGGCATCCGAAGCTCCAGGGATGTTCGGGGCCGCCGTGGATTCGCGCGACGATGTCCGGTTCGCAAATTTCTGCCAGGTCCTCATGAAATGCGGGGATCTGCGAGACTCTCGGGATTCTCTGGTGGCCAATTGAGCGGCAAGTCGGCCGTGGAGGCGGGGCATCTGGCTGCGATCTCGCCATTGGCGCGGAATCTGGCGCGAATGGACCACGTCCTTTGGGCTGAGGCCAT
>VYCX01000299.1:2005-3261 GCA_009843725.1 Boseongicola sp. SB0675_bin_26 | reverse complement strand
TTGCTGAGCGATCATGCAACCAGCGTCTCCCGTCGACGCCTCACTTCCTGCCGGACCAGCTCGCAGCCGCCATGCGTCAGCTTCCTGAAGTCTGACCCGCAACGCCAAATTCGAACCAATGTGACTTTCGCACATGATCCGCCGGACATGCTCTAGCTGACGCGCTGGCCGTTGACCCAAACGTTGATGACGGCATGGGTTGAAGCGCTCGACCGAAGTCGGACGAGGTCTGCCCGGTTGCCCGTGGAAATTGCGCCACGATCCTTGAGACCGGCCGCTTGGGCGGGGGCCTGGCTGATGCATCTGATGGCGCGGGGAAGATCCTGCCACATCTCGGCGCGCCGGAAGGCCGCCAGCAACAGCGATGACGGCACGTAGTCGGATGACACGATGTCCAGCAGACCGCGCTTGGCCAGATCAAGCGCCGAGACATTGCTGTAATGTGATTCGCCACGAATGATGTTCGGACCCCCCATCATGATCGCCATGCCCGCCTCTCGACAGGCTTCGGCGGATTCAACCGTCGTCGGGAACTCTGCGAGGCGAATCCCATGCGCGGCAGAAACGGCGACTTGTCCGGCCGTGGCGTCATCGTGACTGGCCAGCACCGCGCCGAGGCGCTTGGCATCCTGGATGGCCATGGCTTCATGCTTGTCACCGTGCCTCTTCCGCAGTGCCCGAAGACGGGTCACGTGATCGTCAAATTCCTGATCGTTCATGTCTTTCCTGGCGGCGACATGCGTTTTCATCTTGCTGAGGTCCCTGAACTGTCGTTGGCCGGGCGTGTGATCTGTCAGGCTGACGATGCCCACTCGGTCTTCCGGGCCAAATTCGGCCAATTCGTCAAGCAGGGTTTCTGAGCACACTTCGGCGCGCAGATGCAGGAAATGGCTGATCTTCAACACCCCCTCCGTTCGCAATTCGAGCAATTCGCGCGACAGTTCACGCGCGTAACGCGGGTACCTGCCCTTGCCCGACGGGATCGAGCCCACGCGCATGGCGTCGAACACCGTCGTGATGCCCGTGGAAGCGAGTTCGCGGTCGTGGGCCAAGATCGCCGGCGCGTGTGGCCAGGGGACATTTGACCGTGGTTCGATATGCCGCTCAAGATTGTCCGTGTGGAGCTCCACAAGTCCGGGGATCAGAAAATCGCCCGCAAGGTCGATTGCGCCAGCGGGAACTCGGCTGGATTCTTCAATCGCGGTGATGGATCCTTGGTTGATCGTCACGCTGCCGTTTATCACGCGATCCTCAAG
>VYCX01000299.1:0-1995 GCA_009843725.1 Boseongicola sp. SB0675_bin_26 | reverse complement strand
GGCAGGCATTTTCTGTCACATCCTCGTCACGTTTCCGGGACGGCACGTAATTTGTAAGCGGTGAATTCATGTCCGAGCACTCACGTTTTGGCATCTACTATCTGCCGCCTAAAGGTCCGATTGCCGAATTCGGGGCCCAGTGGCTGGGCTGGGACATCGAACTTGGGCACGTTTGCGATAGACCGTATGTCGCCGGGATTGAAGACGTCACCTTGGCAGCCAGGAAGTATGGGTTTCATGGCACGCTGATGCCGCCATTTCGATTGGCCGAGGGTGCCACGCGGGAGGCGCTTGAGGCCGCGGCTGACGGGATCGCCAAGCGCCACCCACCGATTCGGCTGTCGGGCCTTGAACTGTCCGTGATCGGTGGATTTCTGGCCCTGACACCGGTAGGTGATGCGCCTGCGCTTCAGGGCCTGGCGCACGACATGGTTGCGGAGCTCGACCGGTTGCGTGCGGCGCCCACGCCTGCCGAGATCGCGCGCCGCCGCGCGGCCGGATTGACACCCAGCCAAGAGGCAAACCTCGTGCGTTGGGGATACCCCTACGTGATGGACGAGTTTCGGTTTCACATGACGCTCACCGGCAAGCTGACCGGCGCGCGGCGTCTCCTTGCGGAGACGGCGATCCGTGAACGTCTTCCAGAGTTGCCACGGCCGTTTGACATGGCCGAGATCGCGCTGGTGGGTGAGCGGACGGATGGAATGTTCCAGACTCTGCATCGCTATGCCCTGACCGGCCGAAGCGCCTGAAGCGCCACCCGGATGGTGTCTTCAGGAAGTCCCTTGCTTGCAACCGCAGCTATCGCGACTTGCCTGGTGAATTCAAAGCACGTATGTGGCGCATTGCGGATGGCTGGATGGCCGCGAAACCACGGTTTCGAGGAAAGTCCGGACTCCACGGAGCGACGGTGCCGGGTAACTCCCGGCCGGGGCAACCCGAGGGACAGCGCCACAGAGAACAGACGGCCTCGCTAGCGGGGCAAAGGTGAAACGGTGAGGTAAGAGCTCACCGCGGGACTGGCAACAGGACCGGCACGGCAAGCCCCACCGGGAGCAATGCCGAATAGGGGTTCCGCACGGACGCGCTTCGGTTCAGGAACCCGGGTTGGCAGCATGACCCTTCCGGCAACGGCGGGGCAAGATGAATGGTCATCACCCCGGAAACGGGGCACAGAATCCGGCTTACAAGCCATCCGCACCTTGTCTCGGGGAAACGCTGGCAGCGTCCTGGAAAGTGCCGTGATCCGGTTGCCGACCGCCGGTCGCATCGAGAACAGGCGGCTCACGATCAGGCCCGCGAGGAGGACCGGATGCCGGCCAAGGTCAGCACGTTGCTGGACCGAATCCAGTTGACACTCCTTTTTTGGCGGCTAAAACCCGGGATTCGAGGATTCCGGCTCGGTGCCCTCGGGGCCGAGTCCGAGAGGAGAGACGCGATGGCGAAGCCGACGACGATCAAGATTCGTCTGAATTCGACAGCAGACACGGGTCATTTCTACGTGACCAGGAAGAACGCTCGCACGATGACCGAGAAGATGACGGTGCGGAAGTACGACCCGGTCGCCCGCAAGCATGTCGAGTACAGGGAAGGCAAGATCAAGTAGGCGTCAAGCATGCCTGTGCCGGCTTCGCGCCGGGCGGCGCGGAGCCTCGACCGGCACCTTGGGGTCCGCCGTTACAGAAGCGATCGAACCTTTGCGGCGACGTTTTCTGCCGTGATTCCGAAATGGCGGTACAGGTCGCCGGCCGGAGCGGAAGCGCCGAATCCTTCCATGCCCACGAATCCCTCCCGTCCTGCGCGGCCACGCTCGTCGAGAAGCCACCTGTCCCATCCCTGGCGCACGCCCGCCTCTACGGCGACGCGCACTGCGCCTGCGGGCAGCACTCGTCTGCGGTAGGCTTCGTGCTGTTCGGCGAAGAGTTCTGCGCACGGCATTGAAACCACGCTGGTGCCAATTCCGTCCGCTTCCAGAAGCGACCGTGCCTCCAGCGC